>NZ_JABCPZ010000339.1 GCF_013283785.1 Nonomuraea antri | reverse complement strand
GTGTATGGGGGTGGGATGGGAGATCTCCAGGAAACTATTAGGAAAGTTTCCTTTTAATTATGAGTAGACGGTAACTCCCTACCTGCGGAGGCGTCAATACTGAATTACGGGTGCCGGAAGCCCCACCGGGGCTTCCGGCGTGGCGGCTCAGCTCGAACCCGGCTTGGGCCTGGGCGAGGTGTTCTGCTGCTTGCCCCGGTGGATCGAGGCCAGGCGCTCGCGATGGTGATGCGGATCGCTCTTCGGCAGCGAGTGCCGCTGCTTGGAGCCCCCCGTCGTGACGTTCTGCTCGCTCGGGCTCTTGCCGGACTTCCTGGCCTCGTGGGCGGCGCGGCGGCGCTGGTCCTCGTCGCCTTCCACCTTCTTGCGAACCATGGTTCCCCCTTCGTCCTCGCAGGTCAGGCCCGTACCCCGAGGTGAAGGCACCATTCCTGGACGAAGCACCAGTGGCCCGCCCATAACAATGCAAGTCGCTGTAAAGCGCTTTTCCATGGGAACTCAGTAGTCTCACGGCTCATGACCCGCCTAAGTCCCGTTTTAGGGCCGCTCAGCCCCCGTCAGCGCTGGCGCAGGATCCGGCTCCAGGCCTACTCCTGGTCGCTGACCGGCGCGTACCGGCTGGGCGCGATGCACCCGGCCATCTGGCGCCTCGTCGCCCGTTCCTACCACCCCGCCCTGGACTGGGTGGCCGCCAGGCACGCGCGCGTGGCCTGCCAGTTCGCCGCCGTGGACGTGCCCGCCTACCGCGACTTCCTGCGCGGCCACGGCGCCGAGCACGCCAGGCGGCTGGCCGGCTTCCCGGAGACCACCAAGCAGAACTACGCCGGCGTCTACGACGAGGAGAGCCGCTGCCAGGAGGGCAAGCTGCACCGGGCCGGGGTCATCGTGGACGAGTCGTCGGGCTCCAGCGGCAAGCCGTACAACTGGGTGCGCGGGCCGCGCGAGCTCAAGGGCATCTACCGCAACGCGGCCGGCTACATCGAGCTGGTCTTCCCCGGCAAGCGGCTGTTCGTGATCAACGCGTACTCGATGGGGGCCTGGGCCACCGGCACCACCACCGGCACGGCCATGGCCAGGATCGCCATGGTCAAGAACACCGGGCCGGACCTGGACAAGATCATCGACACGCTGGAGCACTTCGGGCCCGGCTACGACTACGTGGTGGCCGCCTACCCGCCGTTCCTCAAGCACCTGCGCGACCGTCTGGACGAGGCCGGCTTCCCCTGGCCCGACTACCGGATCCGGGGCATGGTCGGCGGCGAGGGCATGACCGAGGCGCTGCGCGACTACCTCGAAGAACGCTTCGAGGAGGTGCGCTCCGGCTACGGCGCCAGCGACCTGACCATCGGCATGGGCGCGGAGACCGGGTTCAGCGTGCGGCTGCGCAAGCGCCTGGCCACCGACCAGCGGCTGCGCGACCGGCTGCTCGGCGAGGGCGAGCAGCGGCTGCCGATGATCTTCCACTACAACCCGCTCGAGACGTTCCTGGAGATCAACGAGCACGGCGAGCTGCTGTGCACCATCAACACCAAGAGCTGCCTGCAGCCCAAGCTGCGCTACAACGTCGGCGACGAGGCCAGGCTGCACACGCTGGCCGAGGTCAGGCAGGCGCTCGGCGACGACTACGCGGGCATGTGGACCGACGAGCGGATGAACCTGCCGCTGCTGTTCCTGTTCGGCCGCAAGGACTCGACGATCTCCTACATGGGCGCCAACCTCTACCCGCAGGACGTCGAGTACGGCCTCTACCAGGGCAACCCGTTCGCCGCCTCGATCAACAGGTTCTGCCTGTCGCTGGAGGAGCTGCCCGGCCTGGAGTACCGGCCGGTGATCAACCTCGAGGTGCGCGGCGACGTCGACCACGGGCAACTGGCCGACATCTGCCGCAAGGGCGTGCTCGCCCACCTGAGCGCGGTCTCGCGCGACTTCGCCGAATCGCTCAGGGAGGACCCCACCGCCGCCGACCTGCGCGTCAAGATCCACGCCCTGGGCGAGGGCCCGTTCGCCCGGCTGACCAAGATGAAGAACGTCTACCTGGTGAAGGACGCATGAGAACCACGGACTTCAGCAAGGCACCCAGGCAGGGGCAGGCGACCGCGATGTTCGTCGGCGCCACCCGCTACAAGGGCCCGCTGTCGATCATCACGCTCACCCTGACCTGGTTCCGCATGGTCCGCGACATGAAGCGCATGCGCGGCTACTGCTGGCACACCGTGTACTGGGAGTTCCCGTTCACGCTGGGCACGCTGGCGTTCTTCGAGGACCGCGACGCCCTGCTGCGCTTCGCCCGCAGCCGGCACCACCGCAGGCTCATGCAGTGGGTGACCGACGGCACCAAGAACGCCACCGGCGGCTACATCCGCCTCTACAACGCCGAGCCGGAGGGCTACAGCAACGGCGTCTGGCGGGCCGAGGGCGGCGAGATGGCGCACATCGAGACCTTCACCCCGCTGTCCGGCGAGGACGGCCAGGGCCCGCTGGTGAGGCGTAAGTGACGCTCCAGCCCGTCGAGACCCGGCGCGACCTGCGCGACTTCCTGGCACTGACCGACCGGCTCTACCCGGGTGATCCGCGTTTCATCCCGCCGCTGCACGCCCAGGTGCGCACCTGGTTCCGTCAGGGCGTCCGGATGTTCCTGCTGCGCCAGGGCGGCGAGATCACCGGCCGCACCACCCTGCACACCGACGCCGCGCTCGACGCCAAGCTGGGCCGGGCCACGCAGCTGTTCGGCCTGACCGAGTTCGCCGAGCACGCCGCCGAGGAGCTGTTCGACGGCATCTGCGCCCAGGGCCGGGCCGACGGCAAGGAGGCGGTGTTCGGGCCGGTGTCGCTGCTGCCCAACCAGGCCGGCGGCGTGATCACCTCCGGCTTCGGCGAACGCGGCTTCATCGACAGCGCGTGGAACCACCCGTACTACCCGGACGCGTACGAGGCCCACGGCTTCACCCGCCGCTTCGAGTCCGACACCTGGATCTGCCCGGTCCCGGACGAGCCTGTCTTCACCTTCGACTACGCGCGGATCGAGGACGAGCGGCTGCGCGTGCACCGCGGTGACAGGAAGCGCATCGGCGAGCAGCTGCCGATCCTGCGCGAGATGCTCAACGCGAGCTTCGCCGGGCTCGGCTACTACACCGAGATCTCCGCGAAGCAGCTCGCCGACCAGACCGACGGACTGGCGTACCTGCTGGACGAGGCGCTGCTGCTGTACCTGACCAAGGCGGAGCGGCCGATCGCGTTCGTGCTCTGCCTGCCGGACATTTCGGAGTTTGTGGCGAAAATTCGTGGAAATCTGCATATGTTCCATCAGCTCCAGCTGCTGGCCACCAGATCACGCTACCGCCACGAGGCCGTGCTGATCATCAAGGGCACCGTCCCGGACGAGCAGGGGCACGGGTACATGCGGCTGCTCTCCCGCGAGCTGCACGAAGGGCTGCGCAGGGGCGGTTACCATGCGCTGCGCAGCACGTACGTGGAACGCACCAACCCCGGCTCGGCCGCCCAGTACCTGGCCATGGGCGGCCGGCCGCTGCACGGCTACACCTTCTACGGCAAGGACCTGACGTGAACGAGCTGCGGGCGCTGGAACCCGACTTCTGGCGCGCGCCCAGCGCGCACAACACCCAGCCCTGGACGCTCACCTACACCGGAGACGAGGCGGCGGTCGGCTGGGACCCGGCCAGAGCGCTGCCGATCAGCGACCCCACCGGCCGTGACCTGCGGCTCGGCCTGGGCGCGTTCGTGGAGTGCTGCCTGATCGTGTGCGCCGACGCCGGGCTCGCGGTCGGATTCACGCCCGACCCGGGCCCGGGTCGCGTGGGCGTGCTGCGGCGCGCCGACGAGCCGTACGAGACGCGCTTCACCACCGCCGACGTGCGGGCGCGCGGCGCCAACCGGGGCGCCTACCACCCGGGACGCCTGCCCGATGACCTGCTCGCGAGCCTGGCCGGAACGCGCCGGCTGGCCTGCGCCGACCTCGCGGACCTGCTCTTCCTGGCGGATCTCGGCCAGTTCGGCGACCCGGAGGTGACACGGGAACTGCGCGACTGGATGCGGCTCACCCCGCGCCACCCGCGCTACCGGCTCGACGGGCTCACCGACCGGGCGCTGGCGCTCGGCCCGGCCGAGGCGGCCGGGCTGCGTGCCTCGCTCGCGTTGTACCCGGCGCTGCGCCGGCTCGGCCTGCCCCGGCTGCTCGCCGCCGCCGGCCGCGGCCTGCTCGACTACGACGGCGACGTGCTGGTGCTGGTCGGTTCCAGTGACGCGGACGAGCAGGTGGAGCAGGGACGGCTGCTGATGCGTCACTGGCTCACCCTCTCCGGCCTCGGCTACACCACGCACCCGCTCAGCCAGATCATCGACTGGGCGCCCACCCGCGCGGTGCTGGCGGACCGGCTCGGCGTGCCCGACCCGGCGGCCCTGCTGCACATCGCCAGGGTGGGCCGGCCGCGGGCGCCCGCCGTCAGATCGTCGCGGATCCGCGACCACGACCCGGCCGAGGCACGCCCTTGACGTGAGCCCGGCTCGCTGGTGGGTACGTGAAGCGGAGCCGACCAGCGAGGTTGTGATGAACCGGCGACAAGACGACCCGGACGACGAGTTCTTCGCGCCCGTCCTGCGCGAGCCGCCACCGCCGGACGACGTCAGCCGCTCCGGCGTGGTGAGCGACACCGGCGTGCCCGGCGTGCCCGGCGGCGGCCGGGGCCGGTGGGCGCAGTCGCCGCCGCCGTCCAACGCGTTCATGCTGCGCCTGCTCGGGGCCGCGCTGGTGCTGCTGGTCGGGGTGGTCCTGGCCGTGCTGGCACTGCTGGCCGGGCGCGGCTGGCTGGCGCTGGTGCCCGGCGTCCTGGCCGCGGCCGCGGGGGCGTACCTGGCGGCGGTGGCCTGGCGGCGATCCAGGACGGACGGCGGCCCGCCCACCTTCGGATAGGCGCGCCGAGTCGGGGCAGTGGACCGGCGGGGGGTGACATCGATGGTCAGGGTGGCCTGGATAGACGCGCACACGGGAGCCCAGGAGGAGTACGGGCGATCGCTGCGCTCCTGGAAACACGCCTTCGCGCCGGCCGACGGCGAACCCGAGGCGAACGGCATCACGCTCGACCCGCTGCACTACGCGCTGGCGGCCTGGGAGGCGGCCACCGAGCCGATGGCCCGCGCGCCGTACGTCCGCTTCCATCCCCGGGTGCTCGACGCCACCTGCCACCGGCCCGAGGACGCGCACCTGGCCCTGGCCGTGGTCGAGCTGGCCGCGCCGCCGCCGTTCATGATCCCGGACGGGTGGGCGAGCTGGCAGCGGCACGAGGCGGAGGGCGAGCCGTTCGCGGCGCCGCCGTACGCGTGGAAGGGCGCGCTCAGCACGCTCGAACTCCGCATCCCGATCGACGCGGCCCGCCTGACCACCCCCACCAGGCCGCAGGCCGAGGGGCTGCCCAACCTGCTCGACGCGCAGGCGTCGGTCGAGGTGCTGGTTGACGAGCTCAACCGGGCCGCGCTCCCGCTGCTGCGCGGGCTGGAAGGCCACCACGAGCCGCGAAGCGCCGCCGACGAGGGTGGCCGCGACCTCGTCGGCTGGCTGCGGACCCAGATCGAGGCCGACAAGGCCACCGCCGCGGCGGCGGGACGGCACCCGTGGCGCTACGTCCGCCTCGACGACGACGGCGCCTACGGGCTCGAACTGGACGAACGGCGCGTCGCCACCGCCGTCGGCTTCCACGGCGACGACCTGCTGCGGCCGGTCGAGGCCATCCACATCGCGCTGCACGACCCGGCCGACGTCACCGCCCGCTGCCAGGCCGAGCTGGCCCTGCTCTACGAGCACACCCCGGTGGCCGAGGACGGCGTGCACTGCCCCAGATGCGTGACACGCACCCGCGACGCCGCCACGCCGTGCCCGCCCGAGCACGCGCCGTGCGAGGTGCTCAGACTGCTCGCCTTCGGCTATCGCCACCGGCCCGGCTGGAAGCCGGAATGGGCGCCCGCGCCGAGGGACGCCTGAGGCGTTGGTTTCAGCCCGTGCTGCCGGGTAAGCGGCCTGCTGGGGGTAGCACCATCGACGACACAGGGGAGGCCGCGATGGCCGACAAGACACACGAGAGCATGAGCGCCCAGGTGGGCACGTCACTCATCAACCGGGAGTGCGTGCGCGCGTTCCTGGAGTCCGAGCATCCCGACGCGACGCTGGTGTTCGTGCGCGGGGACTGCGTGGTGATGCGCGCCGCGGAGATCGACGACGCGCACCGGGGGCTGATCATCGCCCGCCGCGACGAGATCGCCGGCCACCTGCCGGCCGGGCCCGTGACCGACCAGACTCTGGACGACCTGGCGCACCGGCTCGACAACGTGGTCAGAGACCTGGGCGCCTGACCGCCTAGACCGGCGGCTCGTTCTCGGGCTCGGACAGTACGCGCTGGGCCACCGCGAAGGCCGCGTTGGCCGCGGGCACGCCGCAGTAGATCGCGCTCTGCAGCAGCACCTCGCCGATCTCGTCCGGGGTGAGGCCGTTGCGCAGGGCCGCGCGCACGTGCATGGCCAGCTCGTCCAGGTGCCCGCGCGCCACCAGCGCGGTGAGGGTGACGCAGCTCCTGGTACGGCGGTCCAGGCCCGGCCTGGTCCAGATCTCGCCCCACGCGTAGCGGGTGATCAGGTCCTGGAAGTCCCTGGTGAAGCCGGTGGTGCGGGCGATCGCCCGGTCGACGTGCGCGTCCCCGAGCACCTCGCGCCGCACTCGCATGCCGGGCGTGGACGGCAGATGCGCCAGCAACGCGGCGGTGACCCGGCCCGGCTGGTCCACGCCGGCCAGGTGGGCGGCGCCGGGGATCTCGACCAGCGTGGCGTCCCCGATGCCGTCGGCCAGTTCCCTGGCGTGCGCGGGCGGCGTCGCCGGGTCGTCCCGCCCGGCCACCACCAGCGTGGGAGCGGTGATCTCGGCCAGGCGTCCGCGCAGGTCATAGGTGGCCAGGGCGTCGCAGCAGGCGGCGTAGGCGGCCGGGTCGGCGCTCTTCAGGTCGTCCAGCAGGGGCTGGTGCGGCGGTCCGGAGAACCAGCGCCGCGCGGTGCCGGCCAGCAGCGGCCCGGTGCCCTCCGACCTGACCAGCTCGGCCCGCTCCCGCCACATGGACGGCTCGCCGAACCGGGCCGACGAGCAGATCAACGCCAGCGAACGGATCCGGCCCGGATGCCCGACGGCCAGCGTGGCGCCGATCGCGCCGCCGATGGAGACGCCCGCGTAGTGGAAGCCGTCCAGGCCCAGGTGGTCGGCCAGCTCCAGCACCTGGGCGGCCAGGTCGTCGACGGTCACCGGATGCCCTGCTCCGGCGGCGTCCGGACGGTCGCCGTGGCCGGGCAGGTCGTACCTGATGACCCGGAACGTGCGCGCCAGCGCCGCGAGCTGCGGCTCCCACAGGCGCGTTGAGGTGCCCAGCGACGGGCCGAGCACGAGCGGTTCGCCGTGGGCCGGGCCGTCCAGGCGGTGGTGCAACATCGTCACTCCTCTTTCTCCAGCGCCCGGTCGACCAGGGCCGCGGCCGAGCCCGTCGAGCCTTCGACTCCTAGGTTGGCACGCATGCGTTCCGGGTGTACGCGCAGGTCGGCCACCAGTTCGGCGGTGTCGCGGGCGGCGCCGGCGACCAGGCGCAGGGACTCGCGCAGTGGCTGCCACTCGGCGTGCCAGGCTCCGGGCGGGCGCTCGTCCTCGGCGGCGAGCGAGCCGTACAGGACGGCCGCCAGCGCGGGGACCTGACGGGCGGCCGCGGCGATCATGGTGGCTCTGACCGGGTTGTGCTTGTGCGGCATCGACGACGAGCCGCCGCCCACGCCTTCCGACACCTCGCCGATCTCCGTCCGGGACAGGACCAGGACGTCGGCGGCCGTCTTGCCGAGTGCGCCCGCGGTGAACGCCAGGGCGGCGGCCAGGTCGGCGACGGGGGTGCGCAGGACGTGCCACGGGAGGTCCGGCTCGGCCAGGCCCACCTCCTGGGCGAACCGCGCCACCAACCGCAACCCGACGTCGTGGTCCTTTTGCGAGGAGGGGGCGGGGTTCTCCTGGGTGGTG
>NZ_JABCPZ010000338.1 GCF_013283785.1 Nonomuraea antri | reverse complement strand
CTCGGTGAGCCGCGAGATCTCGGGGCTGTTCGGGATCGCGGCCATCGGGGTGATCGTGCACGCGGCCGGTGACTTCGCCGCGGGCTACGCCGTCGGCCTGCTGGCCGCAGCCGGGCTGGTGCTGCTCGGCGCGCTGATCAGCCTGGTGACCCTGCCGTGAGGGTCGCGATTCTGGCGTTCGGGTCGCGGGGGGACACGCAGCCGTGCGCGGCGCTGGCCCGGGAACTGGTCGCGCGCGATCACGGCGTCACGCTGGTGGCGGCCGGGCGGTACGCCGGTCTCGCCGGACCCGGCATGACGTTCGCGCCGCTCGGCGTCGACCCGGAGGCGGTCGTGCACAGCGAGCGGGGGCAGGCGTGGCTGCGCAGCGGCCCGCTCGGGTTCGTGCGCGGCTTCAGTTCCGTGGTCGAGCCGCTGGCCGCCCAGCTGGTCGCCGAGGTGGACGCCGCCTGCGCGGACGCCGACCTGGTGCTCGCCCCGGCGCTCGGCGCGTTCGGCAGGCACCTGCACGACAAGTACGGCATCCCGTACCTGATCATGCAGTTCCAGCCGAGCGAGCCGACAGGCGAGTTCCCCAACCCGCTGGTGCCGTTCAGGACGCTGGGCGCCTGGGGGAACCGGGCCAGCTACGCGGTGGTCGAGCGGCTGGCCTGGACCGTGCTCGCGCGGACGGTCGACCGGCTGCGGTCGAGCGTGCTGGGCCTGGGTCCGCTGCGCGGCAGCCCGTTCGAGGCGGACCGGCGGGCCGGGGTACGGGTGTTGTGCGGGGTCAGCCCGCTGGTGGTGCCCAGACCGCACGACTGGCCCGAGTACGTGCACCTGACCGGCTACTGGCGGCTCGAACGTCCTGACCGGGAGCTGGACCCGGACCTGAGGTCCTTCCTGGTGGCCGGCCGCGCGCCCGTCTACGTCGGCTTCGGCTCCATGACGCCGGCCGACCCGCACCGGGTGGCCGCCCAGGTGGTGGCGGGCCTGCGGCTGGCCGGGCTGCGCGGCGTGGTGCAGGGGCTGCCGGTCGAGGCGGCGGACGACGTACACCCGATCGACGGGGACGTGGCCCACGAGCGGCTGTTCCCGCTGATGATGGCGGTGGTGCACCACGGCGGCGCGGGCACCACGGGCACCGCGCTGACGGCGGGGGTGCCGAGCGTCGTGTGCCCGTTCTTCTCCGACCAGCCGTTCTGGGGCCGCCGGGTGTCGGCGCTCGGCGTGGGTCCGCCGCCGCTGCCGATCGGCGCGCTGACGGCCGGCAAGCTGGGCGAACGCCTGCGCGACGTGCTGGAGTATCACGCGCGGGCCCGGCAACTCGCCCGTCTACTCCGCGTCGAGGACGGCGTGAAGCGGGCGGTGGATCTCGTTGAACGTAGCTGGTCGTCCAGATAGTGTGCGATAAGTCCACGATCACCCCCTTGGAGTTAGGCGCCATGCGACTGCGGCCACTCATCGTCATCGGACTCGCGCTCTCCCTGCTCGGTGTCGGCGTTCCCGCCTGGTCGGAGGACGACCCGCGCAGCTGTAACGACCTGCTGTCCGCCGACACCCCCGCGTACGTGGTCTGCCGCTGGATGGCCACGCCGGAAGAGGCCCGCGACATCGCCAGGTTCTGGCTCGACAACGACGGCCAGAACATGCGCGACTCCGGCCCGATGAACGAGATCGTGATCGACTGCAACCAGCCGGGCAACGAGTGCGCCAACGACTCCGAAGGCGACGGCGAGATGCACGACGTCGGCGACCCGGACGTCGAGGGCGCCGAGGACGGCGGCACGCCGGAGTGCCCGCCGGGCGAGAAGTGCTACGTCGACCCGGACAACATCTCCCAGGCCGCCAAGACGGCCGCCGCCGAGACCCCGTCCGGCCAGGCGGCCAAGACCGCGACCACCGCCGGCCTGCGTACCTGGATCGACACCGAACTGGCCGACGACTACCGGGCGGGCCAACTCGAAGCCGCGGTGCGGAAGGTGGCCGCGCTGGCCGCGCAGCAGGGCGTCGTGGGCATCAGGTTCACCTCCCAGCTCGGCCTGAACCAGACCTTCACCACCCCCGAGGAACTGGACGCGTTCGTCGCCGAGACCTCGGCCGCGCTGCGCAGGCTCGTCCCGGCCAAGAAGCTGGCGGCGCACACCGCGGTGCCGGTGCTCGGCTGCGGCGCGAACGAGGCGTGCAAGACCGAGGTGGCCAAGAAGTACCCGCTGCTCGACCCGGACCGCGTCGGCGCGTGGCTGGCCAAGGGCCTGATCGACCAGCTCGCCCTGGACAACGCGCACCTGGCCACCGAGTACGCCACCTGGCAGATCGACGCCCCCACCGCCCAGCGCAACCAGTGGATCCAGGTCAGGGCCCGCGCCTGGGACGCCTACGCGCAGATCGCCGCCGAGGACGCCGGATTCGCCACCGCCCCCGGCGCCGCCCAGCTCACCCCCGAGCAGGCCACCCAGGCCATCACCGACCGCATCGCCGCCCCGCTGCAGGACGACGCCGCCGAGACCGTCACGCTCTGGACGCGCTGGCAGGACGCCCAGGGCCAGGTCAACCGCGTGTACGGGGAGAAGTGGGCGGCCAACGCCACCTGGGACCAGCTCAAGAAGCTGTCCACGGTGCGCCCCCGCCTGGCCACGGTCTACGACCCGGCCACCCCCGAGGTCGACCCGGCCACGGACCTGAAGAACCTCTCGGAGGTGTTCGGCCAGGTCTACCTGCGTAGCTGAGCCGGATGTATCGAAACGACGGTGGCCGGCTCTGGAGTGATGTGAGACCCGATCGGGGCAATCCATCACGGAGAGGGGTTCCACCATGTCGCAGAACTTCGAGGAGCTGCCGCCACCGTCGTCCGTCCGCCTGATCGACTTCGATCAGGCGGAGATCAGGCCGGGGTTCCTGCCGAACACGTTCTTCCTGGTCGTGCGGGGCCAGAAGCCGTATCTGAACATGAAGGTCAGGCTCTCGCCGCTGGTCTACATCCGTCAGCCCGAATACTGGGGGATCGAGGTCACCGGCACGCTGCCCGGCGTCGGGCTGCCGGCGCTGGCGCCGTACACCGAGTCCATCCCGCTCGACGGGATCCTCGGCACCAAGGGCATCGAGGTGATCGGCGCGAACAGCAGGAAGACGTTCGACGTGCGCTAAGGCACTGAGCAGCCCGCCACTCACCGAACCGCTGAGCAGCCCGTCGCTCACCCGCCGGCCTGGACGCCGAACGGGAGAGGGGCGGGCTGCACCGCGTTCGGCGGGGTCAGCGGCGGCGTGTTGTCCAGCCGCCAGTCATCGCCGCCGGCCGAGTCGCCGGGCTGCGTCTTGGCCGGCCCGCCGCCGCGCAGGCCCAGGGCGGCCAGGATCATCGGGTAGGAGTTCTTGAACTCGCGGATCCAGTACGGCCAGGTGTGGGTGCCGTTGCCGTACAGGTTGAGCGTGTGCGCGATGCCCAGGCTGTTCAGCCGTTCGCTGAACGCCTTGCCGGTGTAGGCGGAGATCGGCTCGCCCAGGTGCGCGGGGTGCCAGGGGGAGCCCGGCGGGTCCAGCGGGCCGAGGAAGCTGTTGGTGCCGCTGGAGATGTAGAGGCTGACGCCCTTGAGGCCGGCCGCCAGCGCCATCGGGTCGTTGGCGGCCCAGACCTTCCTGTCGCGCCGCGGGTCGCCCCACAGCGCCAGCGGGTCCTGCTTCTCGCTGGCCTGGGCGTTCATGATGATCGCCGGGATACCGGGCAGCTCGGTGGCCAGGATGCCGCTGTAGGCGCCGGCGAACCTGAACAGGCCGGGGTAGCGGGCGGCGTACTTCATCGCGCCGTACGCGCCCATCGACAGACCGGCGATCGCGCGCCTGTCGCCGGCCCGGTAGCCGATCTCCAGCAGCCGTCTGACCTCGTAGGTGTGGAACGTGGCCCAGGCGGGCCGGCCGCCGCGGCCCGCGTTGTGCCAGTCGGAGTAGTTGCCCGCGCGGCCCGCCTCCGGCATGACCACGATGGCGTCCAGGTTCTCGGTGTAGGCGGCGATGTCGGTCATCCTGGTCCAGGACGTGTAGTTGTCCGCGCCGCCGTGCAGCAGGTACAGCACGGGCCAGGTCCGCTTCGCCGTCTTCGACCAGCCCTTGGGCAGCAGCAGCCGGACCGGCATCATCTGGCCGATGGACGGCGAGGAGATGAGGATGTCCAGCATGCGGGGGTTCAGCCGGCGCTCGCGTACCACTCTGGCGGTCCCCGGCAGCGCCTTCTGCCAGGGCGCGTAGCTCGCCGAGCCGGTGCCGGCCGGTTTCGCAGCGCTCTCGGACGGGCTCTCGGACGGGCTCGCGGACGGGCTCGCCGACGCGGGGCTCGGCGACGGGCTCCGGTCGGGGGACGGCGGAGGCGTCGCCGGTTGCTGCGGCGGTTTGCCGTCCGGGTCGGACAGGAACGGGTTGTCGTCGGCCGCGGGCACCTGGGGCTGCTGCTGATCCTCGACCGGCGGCGGCTGCGTGACCTGGTTGCCGTCGGGCACGAGCGACCATTCGGGGTCGGCGAGCGCGGGCGCGGTGTTCATCCCGACGAGCGGCATCCCGACGAGCAGCATCGTGGTGGCCAGCATCGTGGTGGCCAGTGCCAGTGGGCCGCGCGGTCGCATGACAGTCCCCTTCGCCGTGGGTGCAGGTGAGGCTAGGGCGTGCCCGGGTGCCCGAACTATGGGCCGAGGCAACGAAATGTCGTACGGCATTGCGCTCCGCCGGACAAAACCCGGGGATCGGCGGCTTATCACCGGCGTGACAATTCGCGCCCGAGGAATGTTCCGCTCGGCCCTGCCCCTCGCCGTGACCGGATGGGTATGTTGGCCGATCACCCCGTCCAGCATGGGAGCTGAGCGCTTGTGGACGTACTCGGCGAAGACGAGATCCGTCGGTTCCTCATCGAGCGGATCACGTCCCGGTGCGGCGAGCAGGTGGACCCGGACCGGCCACTGGAGGAGTACGGGCTGTCCTCGCGCGACGCGGTGGCGGTCGCCGGGGAACTGGCCGACCTGCTCGGCAGGGAGCTGACCCCGACCCTGGTGTGGGCGCATCCCACGATCGACCGGCTGGCCAGGGCGCTGGCCGGGGACCGGGCACGTGAACCCGAGCCGCGGCCCGCGCCGCCCGCGCCCGACGAGCCGGTGGCCGTGGTCGGCGTCGGCTGCCGGTTTCCCGGCGCGCACGGGCCCGCCGCGTACTGGGAGCTGCTGCTGGACGGGCGCGACGCGGTCGGCCAGGTGCCGCAGGGCCGGTGGGAGGCGTTCGACGACGGATCCGCGCGTACCGAGGAGGTGCTGGCCAGGACCACCAGGCACGGCGGGTTCCTGGACGACCTGGCCGGGTTCGACGCCGCCTTCTTCGGCATCGCGCCGGGCGAGGCCGCGGCCATGGACCCGCAGCAGCGGCTGCTGCTGGAGACCGCCTGGGAGGCGCTCGAACACGGCGGCATCGCCCCGCGCGCCCTGGCGGGCAGCCGCACCGGCGCGTTCGTCGGCATCTCCGGCAACGAGTACGCCTACCTGACCGGCGCCGACCTGGCGAGCGTCGATGCCTGGACGGCCACCGGCGCGGCGTCCAGCATCGCCGCCAACCGGCTGTCGTACCTGCTCGACCTGCGCGGGCCCTCGCTGGCCGTGGACACGGCGTGCTCGTCCTCGCTGGTGGCCACCCATCTCGCGGTCGGCAGTCTGCGCGCAGGCGAATGCGACCTGGCGCTGGCCGCCGGGGTGAACCTGCTGTTGTCCCCGCTGGTCACGGTCGCCTTCGACCAGGGCGGCGGCACCGCGCCCGACGGCCGGTGCAAGGCGTTCGACGCCGCCGCCGACGGCATGGTCAGGGCCGAGGGCTGCGGCGTGGTGGTGCTCAAGCGCCTGCGCGACGCCGAACGCGACGGCGACCGGGTGCTCGCGGTGATCCGCGCCACCGCCGTCAACCAGGACGGACGCTCCAACGGCCTGGTCGCGCCCAGCCCGGAGGCGCAGGAGTCGCTGCTGCGCCAGGTCTACGGCGGGCTCGACCGGGGCCCCGACTATCTGGAGGCGCACGGCACCGGCACGTTCCTCGGCGACCCGATCGAGGCCAGGGCCGTCGCCGCGGCCATCGCGACGCCGGTGCTGCTCGGCTCGGCCAAGACCAACCTGGGTCACCTGGAGGCGGCGGCGGGTGTCGCCGGGCTGATCAAGACCGTGCTGGCCCTGCACCACGGCGTGATCCCGGCCAGCCTGCACTTCCACCGGCCCAACCCGCACATCCCCTGGGACACGCTCGACGTCGTCACCGCGCCCACCCCCTGGCCACGTCAGGACGCCAGGGCCGGGGTCTCGTCCTTCGGCTTCGGCGGCACCAACGCCCACGTCGCGCTCGACGCCTACCGCTCGGGCACGTCACACGGGCGCTGGTGCGGCGCGGCCAAGAGCGTGTTCCTGCTCACCGGCGCGGACGCCGACCGGGTGCGCGAGCACGCGCGGGAACTGGCCGACCGGCCGCCCGCCGCCGACCTCGCCGACCTCGGCGACGTGGCGCACACCCTGGCCAGGCGGGCGCGCGGCGGCGGCCGGGCCGCGGCCGCGGTGGTGGCCGCCACGCCTCAGGAGCTGGCCGGCAAGCTCAGGACCGTCCGGCCCGCCCCGATCCCGCCCGCGCCGAAGGGGCCGGTCTGGGTGTTCAGCGGGTACGGCGGCCAGTGGCCGGCGATGGGCGCCCGGCTGTACGCCACGGAACCCGCCTACCGGCAGACCATCGACCACCTGGCGCCCCTGCTCCGGGCCGAGGCGGGCATCGACCCGCACGACCCGTCGCTCGCCGGCGTGGCCGCCGTGCAGCCGGTGATCTTCGCCGTCCAGCTGGCGCTGGCGAACCTGTGGCGGGCCTACGGCTACGCGCCGGCCGCGGTGATCGGCCACTCCATGGGCGAGGTCGCCGCCGCCGTCGTGGCCGGCGGTCTGAGCACGCACGACGGCGTCCGGGTGATCTGCCGCCGGGCCCGCCTGCTCGGCACGCTGGGCGGTGGCGGGGCGATGGCCGTCGTCCAGGTCCCGGCCGCGGACGTGCCGCAGGACCTGCACGTGGCCGTCCACTCCGCGCCCACGCGGACCGTCGTCACCGGCGACCCGCACCGGGTGGCCAGGTTCGCGGCCGAGGTGGCGGCCCGCGGGCTGTTCGCCAGGACGCTCACCGCCGAGGGCGCGGGTCACTCGCCGCAGGTCAAGCCGCTGCTGCCGAGGATCAGGGAAGAGCTGGCGGCCATCGGCGCGGGCAAGCCGGGCATTCCGTACTACTCGACCGTCTTCGACGATCCCAGGCGGTCGCCGACGTTCGAGCCCGCCTACTGGGCGGCCGGGGTCAGGCGTCCGGTGCGGTTCATGCAGGCCGTCCAGGCCGCAGCCGAGGACGGGTTCACCGTCTTCACCGAGCTGAGCCCGCACCCGCTGCTGGCCGGCGCGCTGCGCGAGACCCTGCCGGGGCAGGCGCACGTCACCCACTCGCTGGAACGCGAGCACGACCACGCCTTCCACGACCAGCTCGCCGCGCTCGCCGTCGCCGTGCCGCCGCGCACCCGGGGCCGGGTGGTCGACGTCCCGTCCGCGCCGTGGCGGCACGTCCGGCACTGGCCGCCGCCGCGCCGGCCCGCGTCCGGGCACCGCCTGCTGGGCGCGCACGTGGAGACTCCCGCCGGGCACTCCTGGTCCACCACGCTGGACGACCTGTCGCAGGCCCCCTGGCGCCTGGCCGACCGGCACCGCGACGGCGAGCCCGTGCTGCCGCTGGCGGCGGTGGCCAGGCTGGCGCTCGCCGCCGCCGCAGAGGCGTCCGGCCCGCACCGGGGCGCGACCGGCCTGTACGACGTCACGCTCCACGCGCTGCTCCCGCTGCCCGCCCAGGTGACGGTCACGCTCGCGGACGGCCGCATCGAGGTGACCGCCAAGAACGCGGCCGGCGCCTGGACCCGGTACGGCACCGCGTCCCTCACGCCCGGGGCCGGAGTGGGGTCCGGAGCGGCGCTGGAGTGGGCCGGGCACGTCACGGCGGACGGCGTCCTGGAGGACGTGCACGTCCGGGAGACCCCGCCGCCGCCCGCCACGCTGGCGAGCAAGCTCGTCACCCACACCTGGAC
>NZ_JABCPZ010000337.1 GCF_013283785.1 Nonomuraea antri | reverse complement strand
CAGCCCGGCCAGCGCGAGCACCGCCGACACCGTGCCGAGCCGGCGCGCGCCCGCGCCCACACCCGCATCCGCGCCGGCCCGCAGTGCGGAGGCGCGCAGGCGGCGCCACCACAGCAGGGCCACGATCAGCCCGAGGAACACCGACGTGCCCAGCGTCACCTGCACCTCCACCCGGGCCAGCCCGGACGCGCCGAACCAGTCGCAGCCCGCCGGCAGCCGCCGCTCGGTGACGCTGTACTCCGCGCACACCAGCGAGTGCGCCAGCTTCGCGGGCTCGCCGACCACCCGGTGCGACCCGGCGCCGGACAGCTCGCCGGGCTCGCCGCCGCAGCCGGGCACCACGTACGGGCTGGTCGCCGCCTGGGTGTCCCAGCAGTTGCGGCTGCCCTGGCCGTCCCAGAACACGTCGGTGGCGTTGGGACGGACCGAGCCGTCCGGCGCGACGCCGAGCCGGTTGCCCCCGTAGTGGTTGTCGTGCGAGGTGTCGGCCTGCTTGCCCATCGCCTCCTCGCCGCGCAGGAACGCCGGCGCCCACAGCAGCATGAACGCGGTCCGCTCGTGCCCGTACACCCAGTTGTCGCGGTAGACGTTGTGGTTTCCGCCGGCGGTCAGGATGCCGGTGCCGGGGGCGACGCCGATCTGCGGGCAGACCACGCCGCTCTCGTAGCCGCGCTGACCTGCGGGCTTGGCGCAGGTGCCGTCGCGTACGTGGTGGTAGTAGTTCTTGTTGTTGTCGTAGATCTTGTTCTTCTCGAACAGGGCGTGGTTCTGCGGAAGGCCGGGGTGGTCGGGGAAGAGGCTGTCCATCGAGGCGCCGGCCATGTTGTCGTAGAACTCGTTGTCGTGCACCCAGACCGAGTTGCCGGCCGTGCCGGAGTAGCCGACCATGTTCTGGTAGCTCTTGCAGCGGCGGATCTCGATGGCGTAGCGCGGCACGTCGTGGCCGCGTCCGGCGTTGATGTCGGAGGCGCTGCCGGGGTAGATGCCGCTGTCGCCGTTGCCGTGCGACTCGCAGTCGGTGTACAGGCCGTGGTCGGAGGCGAAGGTCAGGAAGCCGTACTCGTCGTTCCAGCGGGTCAGCATGCGGTCGATGACGAACCCGTCGGTGGCCAGGATGTACAGCGAGTTGAACGTGGTGCGCTGGGCGGTGAAGTTGCGGAAGTAGACGCCGTCGGTCATGTCGGCGCGGATCGCGTTCAGCTTCTTGTACTGGGCGTCCACGATGACGTCGCGCGGGGTCGCGCCGGTGCCCTCGATCTGCAGGTCCTTGATGCCGAGTATGGCGACCAGGTTCTGGTTGTGCGGGCACTGCCGCTGCTGCTCGAAGGAGAGGATCTGGTAGCCGAACGACGACCACCGCGCCTTCAGGTCGGCGCACGCCCCGGCCGGCTCGGGCAGGCTGGGCTCCTCCTGGTACAGCCCGGGCAGGATCTTGATGTTGTAGCCGGGGCCCTTGACCTGGTCGACCGCCTCCTGCAGGTGGCGGTAGCCGTCCTTCTGGCAGCGTTCGAACAGGCGCAGGTTCTCTTCCTTGAGCGCGGCGGGGAAGGCGGCGACGCGCTTGTCGAAGTCGGCCCGGTCGGTCTTGCACACCAGCAGCTCGGGGCCCGTGGTGCGGTAGACCGGCACGCTGCCCGAGCCGTCGGGGAACGTGACGGGCCGCTCCTCGTGGGCCAGGGCCGGCGCCGCCGACGACAGGAACCCCAGGACGAGGACGGCGGTGACCGATAACTTCCGCAGCAACGACATACGCGAAAAGTAGAGGCTTGTTCACGTTTCCGTCCATGACGGAGGCGAATCGATTTGATCACGAATGCCCGCCCATCCGAATCAGGTGGAGGAGACCATGAGACCGTCCGAGCCCGCCGACCCGCTGTCGGCCCAGGTGCTCGCCTCCCTCGCGGGCGCGGACCCGCGGCTGCGCGAGCTGGCCGGCGCCCTCGTCGCGCACCTGCACGCCTTCGTCCGCGAGACCCGCCCCACCGAGGCCGAATGGCTGCGCGCCGTGGACTTCCTGGTACGCACCGGCCACGCCTGCACCCCCGAGCGCAACGAGTTCATCCTGCTGTCCGACATGCTCGGCCTGACCTCGGCGGTCGACGAGGTCAACCACACCGGACCGGCGAACATGACGCCGAGCTCGGTCGAGGGCCCGTTCCACTCGCCCGCGCCGGCCCGTCCGATGGGGGCGTGGATCGCCGAGGGCCCGGAGCGCGAGCGCGGCGAGCCCACGCTCGTGCACGGCCGCGTCACCGACTGCGACGGCCGCCCGCTGGCCGGCGCCAGGCTCGACGTCTGGCAGGCCGACGACGCCGGGCACTACGACAGCCAGGACGCCGCACAGCCCCCGGGCAACCTGCGCGCCCTGCTCACCACCGGCGACGACGGCGCCTACTGGTTCCGCACCGTCAGGCCGAGCAGCTACCCGGTGCCCACCGACGGCCCGGTCGGCGAGTTGCTGCGCGCGCTCGGCCGGCACCCGATGCGACCGGCGCACGTCCACCTGCGGGTCGAGGCGGCCGGGCACCGGCCGCTGACCACCCACATCTTCGCCGCCGGCGACCCCTACCTCGCCTCCGACGCCGCGTTCGCGGTCAAGGACGCGCTCGTCGTCCCCTTCCGCCCGTGCGCGGACGCCGCCCGGGCGGCCCGCTTCTCGATGCCCGGCCCGTTCCTGGAGGCGGAGTTCGACATCCGGCTCGTCGCCGAATGAAACAGGCGTCCCGGGCATGACGGCCGATGTCCCGGGGCTTGCCGGTCGGTGCCGGGGCCGCGAGGATCGGCGTGACCACCGGCGTCCAGGGAAAGGTGACGATCATGACCGTCGGCATCGAGGTACTGCACCGCAGGCCGCAGCCCGTGGTGAGCGTCCGGCAGACCGTGCCGATCGCGGAGCTGACCCGGGCGCAGGGGGAGAGCCTGCACGCGCTCTGGCGCCACCTGAGCGAGCGGGGCGCCGTGCCCGCGGGGCCGCCGTTCGTCCGCTACCACACCTTCGACGACTTCAAGGCCGACGCCCGCACCGATGTGGAGGTCGGCGTGCCCGTCCAGGCCGAGGTCACCGGCGCGGGCCGGGTCGTGCGCGGCGAACTGCCCGGCGGCACGGCCGGCGTGACCGTGCACCTGGGCGCGCACGACCGGCTGCAGGACGCCTACGCCCGCATCGACGCCTGGCTGGCCGACGGGCACAAGGCCGACGGGCCCGCCTGGGAGGTCTACGAGTGGATCGACCTGGCCGGTGAGCCCGACCCGTCGAGCTGGCCGGACCCGGCCGACTGGCGCACCGAGATCGTCCAGCCGATCCTCTGACCAGGTCTTACGCCAAGGCACCCCGCACCTGCGCGGGGTGCCTTTTCTCATGCCGTCCGGCCGTGCGCAAGGCACAAGCGGGCGTCCGCCGCGGGAAGCAATCCCTCCCCATCAGGTAACTCTACGTTTCGTATCTGCATGACTACTTTCAGTAGTGACTGTCAGGCAAGCCCCAGATAACTCAGCGGAAACCACCGTCCCACGACCGTTGCGAGGAAAAGGCGTGTCATGCCCGAGTTCGCCGCAGATGAGACCCCGCGTCCGTCCGACCCGACGCCCACGCTGACCGCCGAGCCCGTCCGGCTGCCGTCCGGCCCCACCGGCCTGGGAACCTCCGCGGCCCGCCTGTTCCCCCTCGCCGCCCAGCCCGAATCCGAAGCGGAGCCCGAAGCGGAACCCGCGGCAGGGCCGGTCCCCGACGACGGGCACGAGTCCGCGCGCGCCGGCGGCCTGCCCGGCCAGGTGTGGGTGTTGTCGCCGCCGGCGTTCACCAGCCCGACCGGCCCGCACGGGCTGGCCCCGCTCGCCTACGGGCTGCGGGAGTGGGGCGACGGCAGCTACCCGCCCCTGTACTGCCCCGAGACGGCCAGGATCGACGAGGAACTGGGCGTGGAGGTCGACCGGCGGCTCACCGCGTGGGCGGCGGGCACCGGCATCCACGCCGGGCGGATGGCCGAGTTCAGCTCCACCGGCTACGGCCGGCTGGCCATGCTCACCCACGCCGACACCGACGACCCCGACATGCTGCTGATCGCCGCCCAGATGAACGCCGCCTGGTGGGCCGCCGACGACTACTACGCCGACGAGAGCGACCTCGGCGCGACCCCGACCGAGCTGCCGCCGCGGCTGGCGCTGGTGATGTCGGCGATGGATCCGCCGCCGCCCGCCGGCGACTACACACGCCGGCTGGAGGAGCAGATCACCGGCGACCCGGTGCTGGTCGCGCTGCGCTCGGCCACCGGGCACCTGTCGCGGCACGCCACGCCGTCGCAGGTCATGCGGGCCTGCAACACCACCTTCCAGATGTACGTGAGCTGGACCGCCTACGCCGCCTGGCGCTACCTGGAGACGCTGCCGCCCGTGTGGCGCTACCTGGCGGCCAGGCAGCACGACAGCTTCTACACCTCGATGACGCTCATCGACGTCGTCGGCGGCTACGAGCTGCCCGGCAACCTGTTCTACGACCGGCGCTTCCACACCGCGCTCATGCAGGCGGGCACGGCCAGCGTCCTGGTCAACGACCTGCACTCGGTCGCCAGGGAGGCCGCGGACGAACTGCCCGACTCCAACGTCATCCTGCTCATCGCCGCCGAGGACGACTGCTCGATCCGCGAGGCCACGGAACGCGCGGTCGAGCTGCACAACGACTTCGTCCGCGGCTTCGAGTCCAGCCGGCGCGAGCTCGACGCGCTGCCGTCGACGGAGCTCAAACGGTTCCTGCGCGGCGCCCAGGCGTGGATGGCCGGCTGCCTCGAATGGCACGGATCGACCAGCCGCTACAAATCCTGACCTTCCCCGACCCAGTCGAGTTCTCACAGAAAGGAGCTCCAGGTGACCACCACCTACGAGCAGCCCGTCCTCAGCAGCATGTACCAGCGCTCGGTGGCCGACTACTGGAACGCCGAGAAGAACCCGGTCAACCTGCGCCTGGGCGAAGTGGACGGGATCTACCACCACCACTACGGCATCGGCGAGGCCGACTGGTCGGTGCTCGACGGCCCCGAGTCGACCCGCGAGGAACGCGTCGTCGCCGAGCTGCACCGGCTGGAATGCGCGCAGGCCGACCTGCTCATGAGCCGGCTCGGCCCGCTCGGCCCCGACGATCGCGTCCTGGACGCCGGGTCGGGCCGGGGCGGCTCCAGCATCGTCGCCAACCTGCGGTTCGGCTGTCAGGTCGACGGCGTGTCCATCTCCGAGTCGCAGGTGGCGTTCGCCAACGAGCAGGCCAGGCGCCGCGGCGTGGGGGAGCGGGTGCGCTTCCACTTCCGCAACATGCTCGACACCGGCTTCCCGTCGGGCGGCTACCAGGCGATCTGGAACAACGAGAGCACGATGTACGTCGAGCTGTCGCTGCTGTTCGCCGAGCACTCCAGGCTGCTCGCGCGCGGCGGCCGGTACGTGTGCATCACCGGCTGCTACAACGACGCCTACGGGCTGCCGTCGCGGGCGATCAGCCAGATCAACGCCCACTACATCTGCGACATCCATCCGCGCAGCACCTACTTCAGAGAGCTGTCGGCCAACCGGCTCGTGCCCGTCGACGTCGTCGACCTGACCGCGGCCGCGATCCCGTACTGGGAGCTGCGGGCCAAGACGTCCCTGGCGACGGGGATCGAGCAGGCGTTCCTCGACGCCTACAGCAACGGCAGCTTCCAGTACCTGCTGATCGCCGCCGACCGGGTCTGACCGGCTCTGATCGGGCTCTGATCGGGCTCTGACCCGGCTCTGACCGGGCGATGACCGGGGTGGCGGCCGCGGGGGTCCCGTCGATGGGGTGCGACGGCACGCGGCGAAAAAACAAGCACATGAGCAGGGTTCACATTTTCCGCGAACTGAGGTTACTTATGAGTAGTGCTCATGTATGCGGAGGTATCCCCCCATGCGCTCCCCCTTCGTTCTCCTGGCCGCGCTGGCGCTGCTCGTCACCGCGGCCCCCGCGCACGCCACCACCGCCCAAACCGGCAGCGCCCTGACCAGCGGCGCTCTGAGCAGCAGTGCGATCACCCCCCTCCCACCCCATTTAGAGGCCATTCGCAAGGCCGAAGCCGTCAAGCTCTACGGCGACGACGCCATCCGCCCGCTCGACCAGCGCAAGACCGCCCTGACCACGCTCGGTGACAGCGAGATCTCCGGCGAAGGCGCCTTCGACCGGTCGCTGTACGAGCCGGGCACCGACGGCCCGGACAACTGGTGCCACCGCTCGATCAAGGCCGCCGTGCACGTCACCGCGATCCCCGCCGACCTCACCTACAACCTGTCCTGCTCCGGCGCGCAGACCAACGACATCACGATCGGCGGCACCCACCAGTACGAGGAGCTCAACCAGGGCGACCACCTGGCCATCAAGGCCCGCAACACCAGGGTCAAGATGATCGCCGTGGTCGCCGGCGCCAACGACGACGGCGGCCCCCAGTTCGGGCCCACGATGACCGACTGCGTGGAGCGGCGGGTGTTCTTCCGCGGCGCCTGCTGGCCCGGTCAGGACCCGACGTGGGCGGCCCGGGTCGACTTCATCGTCCCGCGGGTGGCCAAGGCGCTCACCGACGTCAAGCAGATCATGGCCGACGCCGGCTACGGGCCCGGCGACTACCAGCTCATCTCCATGTCGTACCCGGGACCGGCCAGCCCGGACGTCGAGGACAACCCGAACTTCCCCGGCTGGTACAACGGCGGCTGCCTCGGCTACCTGGCCGACCTGGCCTTCGCGCGCAACAAGGCGGTGCCGCTGTTCGAGACCGGCATCCGCCGCGCCGCCGCCCAGGCCGGCGCGCGCTACCTGGACGCCAGCCGCCTCTTCCACGGCACCGAGGTCTGCCAGGACACCACCTGGGTGACCGGCCTGCACGCGGTCAACGGCGACCTGTTCGACCCGAACGCCGTGCGCCAGTCGTTCCACCCGAACACCGGCGGGCACGCCGCGTTCGCCGCCTGCCTGACCCAGTTCTTCAACTCCACCGCGCCGCAGGCCGCCTGCATGAACCCGGCCGGCTCGCTCAGCCCCAGGCTGTATCCGGGGCTGCCGGCGTTCAAGCAGCTCAGGCACGCCGCCACCGGCAACTGCCTGGACGTGGACGGCAACTCCTCGCGCAACGGCCGCAAGCTCGTCTCCTGGCCCTGCGAAGGCACCCGTAACCAGGCGTTCTGGTACGACCCGGCGACCAAGGCCGTGCACACCGAGCTGTCACACGACCGCTGCGCCGACGTCAACGGCGGCAGGCTGGTGGCCGGGAGCGCGGTGCAGGTGTGGAACTGCCACGCCGGGGCCGCGCAGCGCTGGACCTACGACGGCGCGCGCCTGCACCCGGCCGACGCGCCGGCACTGTGCGCCACGCTGCCCGGCACCGGCCGCGCGCTCGGCGACGTCCTGGTGCTGGCCGCCTGCGACGGCGCCGACCAGCGGCAGGTGTTCACCTGGCAGGCGAAGCAGCCGCTCACGTACACGCAGTTCAAGCTGGGCGGCAAGTGCCTGGACGCGCCGGGGAGCACGCCGGGCGGCGGCGCGAACCTGGTGCTGTACACCTGTGACGGCAACGCCGACCAGTTCTGGGCCTACAACCCGGTCTCCGGCCAGCTGCACAACCTGGCCGCGCCCGGCCTGTGCGCCGACGTCGAAGGCGGCACGATGACCCAGGGACGGCCGATCCAGGTGGCCGACTGCGCGTCGGCCGTCGGCCAGTACTCGGCGTCGATGCGCTGGAACCGCACCGGCGGCGTGTTCGCCTCGCGCAAGGACCCGTCGTGGGTGATAGGCGCGGCCGGGACCACGGACAACACGCCGGTGACCCTGCAGCGCTCCGGCACGTGGACCGCGGGCGCGAGCCGCACCCCCGACGCGTGGAAGTTCCTCACGGCCGACCTGTACTAGACCCCCGTCCCGCGACGACCCGTCCCCAGAGGCTCAGGACGGGTCGTCGCCGGCTTGCCGCAGGTCGCGGACGGCCGGGACGGCCAGCAGGAGCACGCACGTCAGCACCAGCATCGCCGAGGCGAACAGCAGGTACGGCGCCACGCCGGTGACCTCGCCGACCGGCCCCGCCCGCGACGGTCTCCACGTTCAGCCCGATGA
>NZ_JABCPZ010000336.1 GCF_013283785.1 Nonomuraea antri | reverse complement strand
CGTCGGCCCGCCACCACTCCCCGTCCGCCGGGTCGGCCCGCGCGCCACCTCGCGCGTCACCTCGGACGTCGTTCAGCGCCCCGCCCCGCCGTTCGCCTTGTTCGTGGCAGCGTGCGGCCAGCTGCTGGGCGGTGTGTGACGCCCAGCGGAGGTGCAGGTGCCGGACCTCGTCCGCGTCTCCGTCCGAGGTCAGTCGTTCCAGTGCGTACGCGCGCACGGTCTCCAGCAGTCGCCAGCGGCCCGCCTGTCCGGCGCGGCCGGCCAGGCTCTTGTCGACCAGCCTGCCCAGGACGTCGGCCAGCGCGCCCCGCGCCGCCCCGGGGGTCACGCTCGCGACCGCGTCGAGGTCGAACGTGCCCGCGAAGACGCCCAGGCGCGGGAACAACGCCCGTTCGTCGGCGTCGAGCAGGTCGTGGCTCCAGCCGAGCACCGCGCGCAGCGAGCGGTGCCGCTCGTCCGGGCGCCGGCTGCCGGCCAGCAGGCGCAGCGCGTCGTCCAGGCCGGTCAGTACGCCCTCGGCGCCCAGCGAGGCGCAGCGGGCCGCGGCCAGTTCGATGGCCAGCGGCAGGCCGTCGAGCCTGGCGCAGATCTCGGCGATGAGCGCGGGAGGGGCGGCGAAGCCGGGGTCGACGGCGGCGGCCCGCTCGGTGAACAGCGCTTCGGCGTCGGAGGCGAGCGGGAGCGGTGAGATCGGCACGACCTGCTCGTCCGGCAGTCCGAGCCGTTCGCGGCTGGTGGCCAGGATGGTGAGTCCTGGACACCGCGCCAGGAGTTCGTCGGCGAAGCAGGCAGCGGCGTCGAGCAGGTGCTCGCAGTTGTCCAGGACGAGCAGCCGCCGGTCCTCGCCGAACGCCGACACCACGGCGTCGAGCAGGGACTGCCCTGGCCGTTCGCTCACCCCGAGCGCTCTGGCCACGGCGTCGGTGACCTGCTCGTCCCCCACCGGTACGAGGTCGGCGAACACCCCGCCGAGCGGGAAGCCGGGCCCGGCCGCCTCGGCGACGACCGCGGCGAGCCTGGTCTTGCCGACCCCGCCGGGCCCGACCAGGGTGACCAGCCGCCGGGTGCCCAGCATGGCCAGGACGGCGTCGCGTTCGTGCGCCCGTCCGACGAAACCGGTGCGCCAGACGGGCAGGGCGATCCCCGCCTGCCCGGCCGGCCGCCCCGGGTGTCCGGCGGGCCGCTGCTCCGGTCGCTGCCCCGGCCGCTGTTCCGGATGCTTGGCGATGTCGGCCAGGGCCTGCCGGTCGGGGACCCCGTACTTGCGCAGCAGCGAGGACACGTGGTTCTCCACCGTACGGACGGAGATGTGCAGCCGCCGCGCGATCTGGGCGTTCATCAGGTGTTCGCCGAGCAGGGCCAGCACCTCTGCCTCCCGCCGCGAGACGGATTCCGGACCGGCTGTCATGTCTCCCCATCGTTGGTTCGGCCTGGCGAGCTGAGTGGTGGTCTGGGTGGTGCGCTGAGTGGTGCCCCTGAGTGGTGAACGCGTGGTCGGCACGGATGCCGCGAACACCGCAGCTCACCCCATACTTGCCTATCCGAGCGGCAGCCGGCCACGAGCGCGAACGAGGAGAAGCCCGATGAGCGGCGGCGTGTTGAACGAGGCCTACGAACGTTTCCACCGCACCGGCCCGGAATGGGGCGAGGACCAGCTCACCAACCACGGCCCGATGGCGGCGGAGGTGCTGGTGCGCCGCGGGCGCGCGGACCACGTCGGCGGCTGGGTGGCCCATTACCTGCGCCGCCTGGACGACCTGCCGGCCACGACCGGCGTCATCACCGAGGCGAGCTGGGCCGAGGCCCTCGGCGACGGACGCAGGATCGGCGACTGGGTCGCCTACTTCACCGGCCGGCTGGCCGAGCAGCCGTGGCGGCAGGTGCTGGCCACCTGGTGGCCGCGGCTGCTGCCGGGCGTCCTGGCGGGGACCACGCACGGGGTGATCAGGGTCGGGCACGTGGTGCGCGCCCTGCTCGCCGGCGCCGAGAGCCCCGCCACACTGGACGAGCTGGCACACGGGCTGGCGTTCTGGGCGGCCAGGTCGCGGGGCGTGCCGCAGGTGGGCGACCCCGGCGGCCGGCTGAGCCCGCAGGCGGCGCTCGACCTGCTGCCGCGGATCCCCGAGCAGCAGGGCAACGTGGCCCACCGCCTCGGCCAGCTGGCCCGGCTCGACGGCTGGCAGACGACGGTGACCGGGCTGCGTCCCGCCGCTTCCCCCGACGAGGTGCCCGCCCGGCTGGCCGACCTGGTGACGGCCGCGACGCTGCGCTACCTGACCCACGGGCACGGCCAGCCGGTGCTGCTGGTGCACACCGCCACCGCGCCCAACGCCGTCCTGCACACGCTGCCGGCGCTGCCGCGCGAGTTGTGGACGCCCAGCCTGACCGCGATCTGGACGACCACCGCGGCCGTCTTCTCCGCGTACGCCCCTCCGGAGCCGGCGCCGCGCTCGTCGCTGCCGGGGCCGCCGTCCGACTCCGACGGCGTCGCCGACGTGCTGGAACGGGCGATCGCGCACGGGGACGAGCACGTCATCAAGTTCACCGACACCGCCGCCGAGGTCTACACCCGTACCGGGCATCCCGACGCGCTGGCCGCGGCCGTCCGCATCGGGACGCTCATCGCCCCCGCCTCGGCCTGAAGCGCAGCGGAAGAGAACCGTAAGAGCTCCCCGGCAGGCTTTGGGTCATCGAAAGACGACGAAAGGAACACCGATGTCCACCTCGATCTTCATCAACCTGCCCGTCAAGGACGTCAAGGCCGCCACCGCCTTCTTCGCCCGGACCGGGTTCGCCATCGACGAGCGGTTCACCAGCGAGGAGGCGGCGTGCGCGGTCGTGGCCGACGGCGTCTTCGTCATGCTGGTCAGCGAGCCGTCCTTCAAGGACGGCAGCGGCCGGGAGGTCGCCGACACCTCCCAGGTCAGCGAGGCGCTGCTGGCCGTGCAGGTCGACCGCCGCGAGCGGGTGGACGAGCTGGTCGACGCCGCCATCGCGGCGGGCGGCGAGTCCAATGGGGACGCCATGGACGAGAGTTTCATGTACAGCCGCGGCTTCCGCGACCTGGACGGCCACCTGTGGAACGTCCTGCACATGCCGGCCACCGAATCCTGAGCCGCCGCTGTCAGGGACGGTACCTGCGTGGGTTCCCTGCGGCGGGGGCGGCGAGGATCATGGCGATGAGGGCACGCGCAGCCGACCCAGGGGGAGCCGACCCGTGACCGACGTCCCGCCCGACACCACGCCGGACCCGCAGACGGACCAGAAGACGGACCCGCAGACCGACCCGCAGACGGACCTGAAGGCGGGCCCGCAGACGGACTCGCAGGCCGACCTGCAGACCGACCCGCAGACCAACCTGCAGACCGACCCGCAGGCCGATCTGCAGACCGACCGGCCGCACTCGGCGCGGGTCTACGACTACATCATGGGCGGCGGGACCCACTTCCCCGCCGACCGTGAGACCGCGGCGCAGGTCCTGGCCGACTGGCCCGGGCTGCGCACGTCGATGCTCGCCAACCGGGCCTGCATGCACCGCATGGCCCGCCACCTGGCCGAACTCGGCGCGCGGCAGTTCCTCGACATCGGCTCGGGCATCCCCTCCTCGCCGAACCTGCACGAGGTGGTCCAGGAGACGGCGCCCGGCGCCCGGGTCGTCTACATCGACCGTGACCCGGTCGTCCTGGCGCACGCCCGCGCGCTGCTGGCCGGTGCGCCGGCGGGCCGCGTCGCGTGCGTCCAGGCGGACATGCGCACCCCCGAGGCGCTGCTCGGCGACCCCGCGCTGCACGAGATGATCGACTTCGCCCGGCCGGTGGCGGTCACCGTGATCGCGATGCTGCAGTTCGTGGAGCGGGCCCAGGATCTGGTGGACGCGCTGCTCGAACCGCTCGCCGCGGGCAGTTGGCTGGCCGTCACCGTCCCCACCGGGGAGCTCGCGCCTGAGTCGGAGCGGCTGGCCGACCAGTACACGAGCCGTGGCATCCCCATGTACCTGCGCGGGCGGGCCGAGGTGGCGCGGCTGTTCGCCGGTCTGGAGCTGCTGGAGCCGGGGGTCGTGCCGATGCCGCGCTGGCGTCCCGCGCCCGGCGAGCCGCCGCTGCCGGACACCGCCACCAACATGTACGCCGCACTCGGCCGCAAGCCGTAGCCCCGCCGCTCAGGAAGGACGCCGCTCAGGAAGAAGGCCGCTCACGCTGGACGCCGCTCATGCAGGACGTTCGGCCGTGAACCGGCCGCGGGCGACGAGTTCGACCGTCGCCACGATCGCGATCGCCTCGGCCGCCAGCAGCGCCACCAGCACCACGAGCTGCACGACCCCCGCCTCGATCGGGCTCGCCCCGCCGAGCAGCACGCCCACGAACGCCCCGGGGAGCGTGACCAGGCCCACGGTCCGCGTCTGGTCCAGGGCCGGGACCAGCGCTCCCGCGGCGGCCGGGCGGCAGATCTCCATGGCCGCCTCGCGGGGCGGGAAGCCGAGCGCCAGCGCCGCCTCCACCTCTCCCCTGCGCTGGGCCAGCTCCTCCACGGCCCGCCGGCCGGCCAGCGCGGTGGCGGTCAGGCAGCCGCCCAGCAGGATCCCGGCGACCGGGATGATCACGATGCCGGTCACTGCGATGACGCCGCTCCCGGTCAGGACGGCCAGCACGGGCACGGTGCCCGCGGCGATCGGTATCCCCGACCACCACCAGCCCGTCCGGCCGCCGGTGATGCGCCGGCCCGCGGTGTAGGCGGCGACGCCGTACATGACGAGCAGGAAGCCGGCCACCGCCGCGCCGTACGTGACCACCCAGGCGATCACCACGGACACGACGCCCAGTTGCAGCACGGCACGCAGGCAGGCGCCCACGACGGCGCGGCCGTGCCCCAGCCGGCCCAGCCACGCGACCAGCCCGCCCGCCGCGGTCAGCACGAGGACGACCGCGGGCAGCAGCGGCGTGATGGAGATCAGGGACGAGGACGAGGAAGCGGACACCGCAGCAGTGTGGCGCATCGGGCGGCTAGAACATGAAGACCAGCTCGGCCGCGACCAGGACGTCCACGACCCCGCACCACTCGGCGAACGACCGGGCCACGACCTTGTTGAGCTTCAGGTGCACGAAGTCCCAGACGCCGTGGAAGAACCAGCCCGCGGCGACCAGGTAGCGGCCCAGGTCCGGGTCGACGATGATGCCGGCGATGGCGAGCCCGCCGAAGACGAGCATGCCGATCGCCTGGATCTGGAAGGTGCCGTCCTTGCCGAGCTGACCGTCCACGCCGGCCCAGACCAGGACGGCCAGCGCGATCGCGGTGAAGACGGTGGCGGGCGGGGCGATGTCCAGCGCCCGCAGGCTGAAGACGGCGGCGAATCCGATCGCCAGCCCGGGCCACGTCCATGAGGGCCGGCGCAGTTTGGCCATGACGAGGTAGAGCAGGGGCAGCAGCGGCAGGACCTGGCCCATGCCGGTCATGCCGGCGTCGGACGCGCTGCCGCCGAAGGTGAGTGCCGACGCGCCCAGCGCCAGCGCGGTCGGCCAGCGCCGCAGCAGCCAGGTGGTCCAGCTCGCGCGCTCGGGGGTGGCCTGTGTCATGGGGAATCTCCTCCGATACGTGGCGGGGGTATCCATGAGGCGAGTCTGTCGGCGGCGGAAAGGCGCGCGTAGTGCCGAAACCGCAGGCCCGGGCGTGAATCGTGTCATCGCGCCGCATGACAAGTGTCACGAGCGTCACGCCGGCGCTCCTTCGCCCGGGCTGTCGGACCTGCGGCCGGATGCGGGATCATCTCCTGGAACACTCAGGGAGGCCTTCGGTGCACGTCACGTTGCGGGTGGATGCCACCCCAGCCACCCCCGCCGCTCCCGCGCTCCTGCTGCGGCCCTGGCGCGCGGACGACGCCGCCGCGCTGGTCGAGGCGTACCGCGATCCGTTGCTGCGGCACTGGACGACGCTGCACATCGAGAACGCCGAGGACGCGGCCCGGTGGCTGGAGATCCAACGGCACGGCTGGGAGACCGGGGAACGGCTCGGCTTCGCCGTCCACGAAGCCCCATCCGCCCCCGACGGCCGGCCCGCCATCGACGGCAGGCCCGCCACCGACAGCCGACCCGGCGAGGGCGGCCGGCTGGTCGCGAACGTGGTGCTCAAGCGGCCCGGCCGCCGGCCGGACACCGCGGAGGTCGGCTACTGGACGGCGGCCCACGCCCGCGGCCGCGGCGTCGCCCCGCGCGCCCTCGACGCCCTCACCACCTGGGCCTTCCGCACCTTCGCCGCGACCGGCCTGACCCAGCTCGAACTGCTGCACCAGGTGGACAACCAGGCTTCGTGCCGGGTCGCGGAGAAGGCCCGATACCGCTTCCACCAGACGCTCCCCGCCCACCCGCCGTTCCCCAAGGACGGCCACCTCCACATCCGCCAGGCCGACTCCGGCTGAGCCCGGCGCCTGCACTAGTGCACGGGCCGGAATCCGGGCTCACGTCGTTGAGGGTGCGTCCGCGGCTTCCTACGTTCTCCTCATGAGGTATCTGGAAGGGCCGTTCGCGCCCGTCACCGAAGAAGTCACCGCCTACGACCTGCCTGTCACCGGACGCATCCCGCTGGAGCTCAACGGCCGCTACCTGCGCAACGGGCCCAACCCGCTGAACGTGGAGGACCCGGCCACGCACATCTGGGGCATGGGCCAGGGCATGGTGCACGGCGTGCGGATCCGGGACGGCCGGGCCGAGTGGTATCGCAACCGCTGGGTGCGTACCGAGGGTTTCGCGCCGATGGTGCACGTGATCGAGCACGCCAATCGCACGTTCGCCCTCCTGGAGGCCGGCGCGCCGCCCGCCGAGCTGGACGACGAGCTGAACACGGTCGGCGCGTGCGCGCTGGGCGGTACGGCAGAGGGTTTCACCGCGGGCGCGCATTCCAAGCACGACCCGCTGACCGGTGAGCTGCACTCGCTGTCGTACCTGGTCGGTCTCGACTACGTGCAGCACATCGTCACCGACCCGGTGGGGACGGTGGTGCGCACCACGACCGTCCCGGTGGGCCGCACGCCGTTCCTGCACGACTTCGCGCTCACCGAGAAGCACGTGGTGCTCTGGGACACCCCGCTGGGTTTCGACGGGTTCGAGTGCCGGTGGGCGCCCGACCGGCCCTCCCGGGTGGGGGTGCTGCCGCGCACCGGCGGGGAGGTGCGCTGGCTGGAGGTCGATCCGGTGCACGTCAGCCACACGCTCAACGCCTACGACGACGGCGACGCCATCGTGGTCGACCTGGTCACGGCCGAGGGTCCGTTCAACCCGGCCGACCCCGGCGCGATCCGGCCGGTGCTGGACCGCTGGACGATCGAGGCGGGCAAGGTCCGCACCCGGCGGCTGGACGACCGGCCGCAGGACTTCCCCAGGATCAACGACGCCAGGGCCGCGCGCCCGCACCGGTACGGCTACTCGGCGGCCACCCCGCTGTACGGCATCCCGTTCGTGCCCGAGGGCGCACCGGCGGACGGCGCGTTCACCAACGCCTTGGTCAGGCACGACCTGGAGCGCGGCACCAGCGAGGTGCACGGGTTCGGCCGCGACGAGGCGGTCAGCGAGGCGGCGTTCGCGGCCACCGGGGACGGCGAGGACGACGGCTACCTCATGGCCTACGTGCACGACCCGGTGCGCGGGGCGACCGACCTGGTGATCCTGGCGGCGCAGGACTTCACCGGCGACCCGGTGGCCAGGATCCACCTGCCGGTGCGGGTCCCGCTCGGCCTGCACGGCAACTGGCTGCCCGACCACTGACGAGCCCCGGCTCGCGGTCACGGACGCGCGCGGCCGGTGGCACAGTGGTGATCGTGAGCGACGCGCGTCCCCGGTACCTCCAGATCGCCGCCGACATCGAACGCCGGATCGCCGAGGCGACCTTACGGCCCGGCGACCCGGTGCCCACCACCCGCATGATCATGCGGGAGTGGAACGTGGCGATGGCGACCGCGACGAAGGCGCTGGCCGCGTTGAAGCAGAAGGGCCTGATCGAGAGCGCCCCGCGGGTCGGCGCCGTGGTCGCCGCGCCGGTGCTGCCAGGCGGCGATCCGGACGGCGACCGCGCCGTCCAGGTGGCGATGGAGATCGCCGACTCCTTCGGCCTGAACTTCGTGTCGCTGCGTGCCGTCGCCTCCCGGCTCGGGGTGTCGACCATGGAGCTCGCCGGGCGGGTG
>NZ_JABCPZ010000335.1 GCF_013283785.1 Nonomuraea antri | reverse complement strand
GGGTTGGGGTGGTGGGCATGGGGCTCCAAAGTGTGGAGGGTTTCCTTCATTTAAGTGTGAAGGTAATGCTTCACAGTTGTGAAGGCAATGTTTCACATCGAGATCCAGGTACCTTGGGCGCATGACGCGGGAGAGTGAGTGGCTCAGTGACCCCAAGGCCATGCGGGCATTGGCGCACCCCGCGCGGCTGCTGATACTCAACAAGCTCGTCAGCGGCGTCACCGCCACGGCCACCGAGGTGGCCGAGATCGCCGGCATCACCCCCAGCGCCGCCAGCTACCACCTGCGCATGCTGGCCAAGTACGGGTTCGTCGAGGACGCCCCGCCCCGGGGAGACGGCCGTGAGCGGCTGTGGAAGGCCGTCGACAGGTCGCTCGCCGTCGGCGTGCTGCCCGACGACCAGCCGGACGTGCGTGCCGCCAAGAACCTGCTGATCAAGGTCTTCCGCGACGAGGCCAACAGAGAGGCGGAACGGGCGCTGGCCCACCACGCGCAGGAGAGCGAGGAGTGGCGGGAGGCCATCCGCTTCAGCCGTACCATCATCAGGGTCGACGCGGCCGAGATGGCGGGGATCTACGGCGAGATCGAGAAGCTGCTGGAGCCCTACATCGCCCGCTACCGCGACGAGCGCTCGGCGCCGCTCGGCGCGCGGGTCGCCGAGGCGCAAGTGAGCCTCTTTCCGCACGTGGCGAGGACACCGCCGGGAATACCGACGGAAGACCACGATCGTCCGGGTTGACCTGAGACGGTCAGCCGGGGGCGGCGCGGGAGGTAGACTTTTCGATGGCCTGTAACCATAGGCCGACTTCGCATGCCCCGTTGCGGACCGCACCCTCGGTCCGGGCCCAGGCCCGGCTGGAGCGGTTTCGGGGCATCAGGGCGGCAGCCCCGCGCTGCCGCGGCACAACCGAGAACCGCGCCCCCCTGCAGGGCGCCAGACCTGGAGGACCATCACATGGCCCCCGTCGTCACCATGCGACAGCTGCTCGAGAGCGGCGTTCACTTCGGTCACCAGACCCGTCGTTGGAACCCGAAGATGAAGCGCTTCATCTTCACCGAGCGCAACGGCATCTACATCATCGACCTGCAGAAGTCGCTGTCGTACATCGACCGTGCCTACGACTTCGTCAAGGAGACCGTCGCCCACGGCGGCACCATCCTGTTCATCGGCACCAAGAAGCAGGCTCAGGAGGCCATCTCCGAGCAGGCCGCTCGCGTGGGCATGCCGTACGTCAACCAGCGCTGGCTGGGCGGCATGCTGACCAACTTCTCCACCGTGCACAAGAGGCTTCAGCGTCTGAAGGAGCTCGAGGAGCTCGACTTCGACAACGTCGCCGGCTCGGGGCTCACCAAGAAGGAGCTCCTCATGCGCCGTCGCGAGAAGGACAAGCTCGAGCGCACGCTCGGCGGTATCCGTGACATGGGCCGCGTGCCCAGCGCGGTGTGGGTCGTCGACACCAAGAAGGAGCACATCGCGATCAGCGAGGCCAAGAAGCTTGGCATCCCGGTCGTCGCGATCCTCGACACCAACTGCGACCCGGACGAGGTCGACTACCCGATCCCGGGCAACGACGACGCCATCCGCGCCGTCGGCCTGCTCACCCGCGTGGTCGCCGACGGTGTCGCCGCCGGTCTGATGGCCCGCTCCGGCGCCGCCCGCGGTGACGAGAAGCCGGCCGCCGCCGAGCCGCTGGCCGAGTGGGAGCGCGAGCTCATCGAGCAGGGCCAGCCCGAGGCCCCCGCCGCTGAGGAAGCCCCCGCCGCGGCTGAGGCTCCCGCCGAGGCCCCTGCCGCTGAGGAAGCCCCCGCCGCCGAGGCCGCCGCTCCGGCCGCCGAGGCCGAGGCTGAGGCCGCGACCGAGACCGAGCAGCAGGCCTGACGACCGACGGGCCACCGGCCCGCCGTTCCTGCGGACTGACGCGCACCATGGGTCCGAGCGCTCGAAGCGCCTCGGACCCACCCCGCGAACGAGGTCCGAAGGACGTCTCGGGCTGAGGGCCTGAAAGGGCATCTCGGGCTGAGGGTCCGAAAGGCCGCCTCGGGCTGAGGGTCCGAAAGGCCGTCTCGGGCTGAGGGTCCGAAAGGCCGTCTCGGGCTGAGGCGCGAGGTCTGAGGGGTCTGGTGCACGTCTCACGGCCGGGCCGTCCCGGTCCGGTGAGTTCCGTAGGTTCGACCGAGTGAACGGCCCGGCCGGCACACCCCTCACCAGGGGCGTACGGCCAGGCCCGGCGCCATAGGTTCGGGCAAGGCAAGTGCCCCGACCGGCCAAGCGGCGGCGCGCACGCGCTATCCGCGGCCAGGCTGGGGCAGTATGCCAACTGAAAGGCACGCCCGAGTCCTCGAGCAAGGCTTCCGTACGGCACGCGACTGCCGTACCAACAAGGGTGGGTGACCGAAAGGCCGGGCGCCCACCCGATCCACGACGACGACGAAATCCCACAAGGAAAAGCAATGGCTTCCGTGAACATGGCCGACGTCAAGCGGCTTCGCGAGATCACCGCTGCCGGCATGATGGCTTGTAAGAAGGCGCTCGAGGAGGCCGACGGCGACTTCGACCGCGCCGTCGAGCTGCTGCGTCTCAAGGGCGCCAAGGACGTGGGCAAGCGTGAGGCGCGTACCGCCTCCAACGGCCTCGTCGCGCTCAAGCAGGAGGGCGACGCGCTCGCCGCGCTGCTCGAGCTCAACTGCGAGACCGACTTCGTGGCCAAGGGCGAGCGCTTCCAGGAGCTGGCCGCCCAGGTCGTCGCGCACGTGCTTGAGACCAAGCCGGCCGACGTGGCGACGCTGCTCGAGTCCTCCTTCGACGGCAAGAGCGTCAAGGACCACCTGGACGAGGCCAACGCCGCGCTGGGCGAGAAGATCGAGATCCGTCGTTTCGCGGTGCTCGAGGGCGGCTACATCGGCGCCTACATGCACCGTACCGACCCGGCGCTGCCGCCGGCGGTGGGCGTGCTCGTTCAGCTCGACAAGCCGAACGCCGATGTCGCCAAGGACATCGCGCAGCACGCCGCCGCGATGGCCCCGCAGTACCTGAAGGCCGACTCCGTCCCCGCCGAGGTCGTCGAGAAGGAGCGCAAGCTCTTCGAGGAGATGACCCGCGAGGAGGGCAAGCCCGAGCCCGCGATCGCCAAGATCGTCGAGGGCCGCGTCAACGGCTGGTACAAGGACTTCACGCTGCTTCAGCAGGCCTTTGTCAAGGACAACAAGAAGAGCGTGGGCAAGTTCGCCGAGGAGAACGGCGTCGAGGTGCTGGCGTTCGTCCGATTCAAGGTCGGCCAGGCTTAGGCTTGAGCAAGCTTCCAGCCCACAGTTCCACCGAATGAAGGAGGCCGCCGCCGTGCAGGACCACCGGGAGTCAGCCCACGAATCCACACGGACGGCGGCTTCCCCATTTCCACAACACTCGCTGCGCTGGAAGCGGGTGATGTTGAAGCTGTCAGGCGAGGCGTTCGCCGGCAACGACCCGCTGGGCATCGACCCGGCCGTGGTCAACCACCTGGCCGACTCGATCGCCGAGGCCGTACGCGAGGGCGTGCAGGTCGCGGTGGTGGTCGGCGGGGGCAACATGTTCCGCGGCGCCACCCTGTCGCAGGGGGGCATCGACCGGGCCAGGGCCGACTACATGGGCATGCTCGGCACGGTCATCAACTGCCTGGCGCTGCAGGACTTCCTCGAGAGGCGCGGCGTCGAGACCCGCGTGCAGACCGCGATCACGATGCAGCAGGTGGCCGAGCCGTTCCTGCCGCGTCGCGCGATCAGGCATCTCGAGAAGGGGCGCGTGGTCATCTTCGGCGCCGGACTGGGCTCGCCGTTCTTCTCCACCGACACCGCCGCGTCGCAGCGGGCGCTGGAGATCGGCGCCGAGGCGCTGCTGAAGGGCACCCAGGTGGACGGGATCTACGACTCCGATCCACGAAAGAATCCGGATGCGGTCAGGTTTGACCATCTCGACTACGGCGAGGTGCTGCTCCGTGACCTCGCGGTCATGGACGCCACCGCGATCAGCCTGTGCAAGGACAACGATCTGCCGATCGTGGTCTTCGACCTCATGGGCGAGGGCAACATCCTGCGAGCGGTCCGCGGTGAGAAAATCGGCACGCTGGTGAGTCCCGCAGGCAAATAGGGAGCGAGCCCGACACCGCCAGCTAGTAGACAGGGAGCCGCTGTGATCGACGAAACCCTCCTCGAAGCCGAGGAAAAGATGGACAAGGCCGTCTCGGTCGCGAAGGAGGACTTCGCGAGCATCCGGACCGGCAGAGTCACGCCCTCGATGTTCAACAAGATCAGTGCCGAGTACTACGGTACGCCGACACCGATCCAGCAGTTGGCCTCGTTCCACGTGCCCGAGGCGCGCATGGTCCTGATCCAGCCGTACGACAAGAGTTCGATGGCCGCGATCGAGCGGGCCATCCGCGACTCGGACCTCGGCGTCAACCCCACCGACGACGGCCAGGTGATCCGCGTGACGTTCCCCGAGCTGTCGGAGGAGCGCCGCAAGGAGTACATCAAGGTCGCCAGGAACAAGGGCGAGCACGCGAAGGTCTCCATTCGCAACATCCGCCGTTCCGCCAAGGAGATCCTCGACAAGATGATCAAGGATGGCGACGCGGGCGAGGACGAGGTGCGCCGGGCCGAGAAGGAGCTCGACGACCTCACGCAGAAGCACGTCGCCAAGATCGACGAGCTGCTGAAGCACAAGGAAGCCGAGCTGCTCGAAGTCTGAGCGGCGCGCGCCACGCGGCCCTCGCCCTGGCGGCGGGGGCCGTGGCGCATGGAGAACCACCCCCAAGTACCGGACCCTAAGGATCAGACCCGGTGGAAGAACGTACGGCTGGCACCAGCCCGAGCGGCGGCAGCCGTACCGGCAGGAACCTGCCTGCCGCGATCGCGGTCGGCGTGGGGCTCGGCGCTCTGGTCATCGGCTCGCTCTACACGATCAAGGAGCTCTTCCTCCTGGTGCTCGTGGGCGCCGTGGGCGTCGGCGTGGCCGAGCTGAGCCAGGCGTTCGCCACCCGGGGCATCAAGGTGCCGCTCGTGCCGGTGCTGGCCGGGCTGGTGGCGATGCAGGCCGGGGCGTACTGGGGTGGTCCGCTGTGGCTGCTCGGCGCGTTCGCGGTGTTCGCGTTCGTGTTGCTGATCTGGCGGATGTTCGCCGGCGGCACCGAGGGTTACGTCCGTGACGCGACGGCGTCGGTGTTCGTGTTGTTCTACCCGGCGATGCTGGCGGCGTTCGCGGCGCTGCTGCTCATGCCGCCGGACGGCCGCGACCGGGTGCTGATCTTCATCGCGGTGACCGTGGCCAGCGACATCGGCGGCTACATCGCCGGGGTGTTGTTCGGCAAGCACAAGATGACGGTGATCAGCCCGAAGAAGACCTGGGAGGGTTTCGCCGGGTCCGTCATCGCCTGCACCGCCGTCGGGGCCTGGCTGGTGACGTGGCTGCTCGGCGGCGCGCTCTGGCAGGGCGCGCTGATCGGCGCGCTGGCCGCGTTCCTGGCCACGGTCGGCGACCTGATCGAGTCGGTGATCAAGCGTGACCTGGGCATCAAGGACCTGGGCACGATCCTGCCCGGGCACGGCGGCCTGATGGACCGGCTCGACTCGCTGGTGACGACGCTGGTGCCGGTCTGGCTGCTGATGACCCTCTTCTTCTAGCCGGTCAGCGCCTCGGCGGTGACGGGCGTGAGCCAGAGCCACCGGACGGCCTCGCCCCCGAACGCGAACCCCGACATGTCGGGCATGGCGGGAGCGTTGGCCAGCATGAGCACCCCGGAGTACCGCGATCCCAGCGGGAACGTCGAGGGCTCGTGATACCACTTCGCGGTGTGCCCGTGCCCCAGCCAGGTGACCGAGTGCCACGGATACTGCGACAGCCAGACCAGGAGTAACGCCGCGTCCTTCGGGTCGTCCCTGGTGGCCACGGCCAGCTCGATCCTGGCGTACGCGCCGGGCCGGTCGATCCACTGCTCGACCGTGGGCATGCGCTGGCAGCTCATCCCCACCGTGGACACCACGGTGAAGTCACGCCTGTCGTGCGGCGGGCGCTCGGTGATGCCGACGGTGGGCAGCCGCTCGCCGCTGGCGTCCCAGTAGCGGCCGGCCGGGCCGAGCGCCCGTTCCAGGTGGCCCATCACGAACTGCTGGAACGACGGCCACGAACCCTCGCTGTGCCGCCAGCGCCAGTACGACCTGGCGTTCGAGATGCGTGGCCGCAGCCCTTCCAGCGCCTCCGACAGGGCCCAGGCGAACGGGGACTCGCCCACGGCGTCCCTGGCGTAGCCGGGCATGCCCCGGCTCATGTCGGCCCAGCCGGGGATGACGGCCAGCAGCTCGTCGTCGTTCTCGTAGATCGCGACCCCGTCGCCCTCCTCGAACCAGAGCGCGCTGAGCTGGCCGAGCGGACGGCGTCCTTCCGGGTGCGTGGTGTTGGCCCTGGGCATCAGGGGCGGCAGGTTCGCGTTGATCCTGGCCAGATCCACCACCTCGGGCGCCGGGCGATGGTTGGCCAGCCAGACCGCGCCGTGCACGGTGCCGTCGGGCGCGCACAGGTAAGCCACCGAGGAGTCGTCGTCGCGCTCGACCACGAGCGTGCGGCTGCCGTACGGGTTACCCGTGGCAAGGACGACCTCGGTGCCGCCCTCGCCAGTAGCCGACCGAAAAATCGCCATACGAGATGACTGTAGATCGGCTGACATCCTTGACGCGAGCCATACCGTGACCAGGAATGCCACCTCCGATCCCAACGTTCATTACCCTGGTCGGTAACTCCTCACGCAAAGGCAGGAACGTGTCTCAGCCCCCAGGTCAGCTCACCTTCGTCGCGCCGCGCCGGGCCAAGCCCGCGCGACACCTGGCCGACCTGTCCATGGCCGAGCGCCGGGCCGCGGTGGCCGAGCTGGGAGAGAAGGCCTTCCGCGCCGACCAGCTCTCGCGTCACTACTTCGAGCGGCTCACCACCGATCCCGGGCAGATGACCGACCTGCCGGCGGCCTCGCGCGAGAAGCTGTCCGCGCTGCTGCCCGATCTGCTGACCCCGGTCAAGGAGCTGACCACCGACGGCGGCACCACGCGCAAGACGTTGTGGAAGCTGTTCGACGGCGCGCTGGTCGAGTCGGTGCTCATGCGTTACCCCGACCGGGTCACGATGTGCGTGTCCTCGCAGGCCGGATGTGGCATGAACTGCCCGTTCTGCGCCACCGGCCAGGCCGGGCTGACCCGCAACATGTCCACCGCCGAGATCGTCGAGCAGGTCGTCGCGGGCGCCCGCGCGCTGGCGGCCGGCCAGGTGCCCGGCGGTCCTGGCCGGGTGAACAACGTGGTGTTCATGGGCATGGGCGAGCCGCTGGCCAACTACAAGCAGGTGATCGGCGCCGTCCGCCGGATGGTCGACCCGGCGCCGCACGGGCTGGGCATGTCCGCGCGCGGCATCACCGTCTCCACGGTCGGGCTGGTGCCCGCCATCGCCAAGCTCGCCGACGAGGGCCTGCCGGTCACGCTCGCGCTGTCCCTGCACGCCCCCGACGACGAGCTGCGCGACACGCTGGTGCCGATCAACACGCGCTGGAAGGTCGCCGAGGTGCTCGACGCGGCCTGGGCGTACGCGGCCAAGACCAAGCGGCGCGTCTCCATCGAGTACGCCCTGATCAAGGACATCAACGACCACGAATGGCGGGCCGACCTGCTCGGCAAGCTGATCAAGAACAAGCTCGTGCACGTCAACCTGATCCCGCTCAACCCGACGCCGGGCTCGAAGTGGACGGCGTCCCGGCCGGAGGACGAGCGGGCGTTCGTGCGCAGGCTGCAGTTCCACGGCGTGCCGGTGACGGTCCGCGACACCCGGGGCAGGGAGATCGACGGCGCCTGCGGCCAGCTCGCCGCCGCCGAGTAGCGCGGTTCAGGAGGCTCGGCGCCGCCAGACGTAGCAGGCCAGGCCGATCACGCACTACGCCAGCGTGATCGCGGCCAGCTGCGGGAACTCGGCAGGCAGCGCCCCGGCGCTCGCCGTCTTCATCCAGGCCAGCAGGGGAACGGTCAGCCAGTACAGCGGTGACGCGCTGACCAGCAGCATCACCAGGAACCCGAGCAGCAGCGCCATGATCGACAGTGCCGGCGACGGCAGGATCGGCCGGCTGGTCAGCGCGCCGAGCGCGGTGCCGGTCAGCGCGGCCAGCGCGTACAGCACGAGCACGGCCGCCATCTCCGGCGGCGGCGGGGTCGCGCTGGTGGGCATGGTCGACGGCTTCTTCATCGGGCTGGCGCTGTGGATCCTCGGGGTGCCGATCGCGCTGCCGCTGGCCGTGCTGACGTTCATCGGCGCGTTCCTGCCCGTCGTGGG
>NZ_JABCPZ010000334.1 GCF_013283785.1 Nonomuraea antri | reverse complement strand
GGTCGGGGGCGGGTGGGTCCCAGCGGTCCTGGGCGGCCATGACCTCCTCGGCATGGGTGAACGCCCACTCGCCAAAGGCCTCGATCGGCGGCAGCAGGCTGCGCCCGAGGTCCGTCAGACCGTACTCGACCCGTGGCGGCGCCTCCGCGTACGCGTGCCGCTCGACCAGTCCGTGGAACTCCAGCCGCCGCAACGTCTCGGTGAGCACCTTGGCGCTGATCCCGCCGATCTCCTCGCGCAACCGCCCCGGACGGCGCGGGCCATGCCGCAACGCCCAGACGACGACCGCGTTCCAGGTGTTGGCGAGCAGGTCGAAGGCGAGTCTGGCCTGGCAGTCGGCGAGGAACGACGGCGGCCTCCGTTAGGCACCAGATGGTGTGTGACGACCTTCCTATCGTCCTCCTATCAGTAAAGCCCCCCGTAGGAGAGGGAGATGACATGCGGATCGGGATCCTGGGCGCCGGCGACATGGCGGACGCGCTGGGCACGCAGTGGGTCAGGGCCGGGCATGAGGTGATGGTGAGCGGCAGGGACCACGACAAGGCGGTCGCACTCGCGGAACGCATGACCGCCGAACCGCCTGCCGAGTCAGCGACGGCCGGATCGTCCGTCCCGACGGCGACGGCCGGATCGCCTGTTCCTTCGGTGGCGGCCGAAACGTCTGTCCAGTCCACGACGGCCGGATCGCTTGTCGGGTCCGCGGTGGCCGGCACGTGGGCAGAGGTGGCGGAGTTCGGTGAGGTTGTGGTGGTGGCCGTCAGGGAGGCTGGGCTTGTCGAGGTGTTGCAGGCGGCCGGCCCGGCGCTGCGCGGCAAGCCGCTCATCGACGTGACCAACGCCGCCTCCCTGCCCGCCTATGATCCGGCGCGTCCGCTCGCGAAGCTGATCGGTGATCTCACGGGTGGACATGTGGTGAAGGCGTTCAACCTGTGCCATGTGGACGTCTGGCGTCACACGCCGCCGGTCTTCGGTGGACGGCCGCTGGCCGTGCCCCTGTGCGGCGACGATCCGGCGGCGCTGGCGGCGGCCCGACGTCTGGCGTCCGACCTCGGCTGCACCCCGGTGGACGGCGGGGGACTCGAGCGGGCGACGCTGCTCGAAGCGACGGCGGCGTTCGTCATCGGGCTCTGGTTCGGCGGCGTGGACGCCCAGGCCATCCTGCCGCCCTGGCAGGAATCGGGAGCCCACCCGACCACGTGAGCGCCCCGGTGTGCCAGCTTGTGTCCCGGCGTGCCAGCCCGCGTCGGCGTGGGTGTGCGGGCTCGCGTCGGCGTTGGGGCCCCGGCCGCTGGGCGTGCCTGTCGAGGTGAGAGTCGCGAGGCGGGTGGCTGTTCGCGTGGGTGCGTGGGCGAGTGGTGGGCGGCTGTTCGCGTGGGCGAGTGGCGAGTGGCTGCTCGCGTGGGTGTATAGGCGAGTGGCGGGTGGCTGTTCGCGTGGGTGTGTAGGCGAGGGCGCCTCGCGTACTCCAGAAGGTGTATCGGGGATCGCGACGAGCGGCTGATTTCGCGTCGTCCCGGGCGCGGGATTCTGTAGCTCCACCGGCAGCGGAGCCGACAGCGGAGGAGAGAGCAGTGGTCAGCCAGGTCGCCAAGGGTAACGGGTACATGACCGCGTTCAAGGGGGTCGCCGCGCTCAGCATGGCGTCGGTGCTCGTGCAGGCCGTGACGGCCGGTCAGCTCATGAGCGGGTCCGGGGCCGGGATCCACGGGGCCGGGGCCGGCGCCGTGCACGTGCTGGGGCTGTTGCAGCTCGTCGCGGCCGTCCTGGTGTGGCGGCCGGGACGTGGGGCCGGGTGGCCGGCGCTGGTGGCGCTCGCGGTGCTGCTGCTCGGGTTCGTGCAGTCGATGCTGGGCGGCAGCGGGGCGATCACGGGGCATGTGCCGCTGGGTATGGCGATCTTCGGGCTCAACGTCTGGCTGGTGGTATGGGCCTGGCGTAGGTGAGGCGAGCGAGCGGGCTGGCGGACGGTTCGCGCCACGCGCGTTCCTGGCCGAGGCGCCTGGGTTCCTAACCAGGTTGTGCGGGTTCCTGGGGCTCGGGTGCCCGCGTTCCTGATCGGGGACGCGTGGGGTACCGAAGGCAGGCTGCGTGGGGTTCCTGGGCCAGGCTGCGTGGGGTTCTGAGCCAGGCTGTGCGAGGGGCCTTGGCCGGGTTGCTCGGGTTCCTGGCCGGGCGATGCCGGTCCCGGCCGGGGTGCGTGGGTTCCTGGCCGGGCGATGCCGGTCCCGGCCGGGGTGCGTGGGTTCCTGGCCGGGCTATTCGGGGTTTCTGGCCAGGTGGTCGGCCTGGCGGATCGGCTCGGGCAGCCGGTAGCGGGGTGACAGACGTAGTACCTGGTCGGTGACGGTGTCCAGCGAGATGCGGTGTCCCTGTGAGACGTACACCGGCTTCACCTCCCGCTGCGTGCGCAGCGCGCGACCGACCGCGGCGCCGTCGTGGACGATGGGCGTCCAGGCGCCACGCTCCGGCGCCGGCGTGGCGTGCGTGCCGACGAACGGCGTCTTGCCCACGCCCAGCGACGGCAGTCCCGTCAGGACGCCGAGATGGCAGGCCAGGCCGAAGCCGCGCGGGTGCGCCAGGCCGTAGCCGTCGCAGACCAGCAGGTCGGGGGTGCTGGTCAGGCGTTCGAGCGCGGCCACGAGCGTCGGCAGCTCGCGGAAGGCGAACAGGCCGGGCACGTACGGGAACGTGGCCTTGCCGTGCACCACCACCCGCTCCACCGGCGCGAGCGTGTCGGCGGCGAGGACCACCACGGCCGCGGTCACGTCGTCCTGGCCGTGGTAGTGCACGTCGAGACCGGCCACCAGGGTGAACGTGGCGGGGCCGGTCAGCTGGACGCGGGCGCGGAGCTCGTCCTGGATGGACTCGGCCTCGGCGACGTCGGCCGGCCAGGGATGAAGGTGGTCAACACGCACCGGACCACCGTATTCCCCCGCGTGGACGGTAGGGTCGCCGCATGCAGATCATCGAGGGCGCCGGAGTATGGGCACCGCCGGCCGCCGGCGCCGCCAACGACTGGGTCGAACAGCTCAAGGTGCCGGATCTGTCCATCGGCACGTACTGCATCCCGGCGGGCGGCGTCGACACCCAGAGCCCGCACACCGAGGACGAGATCTACGTCGTGACGACCGGCCAGGCCAGGATCGTGACCCCGAGCGGCGAGGCGGCGGTCGGCCCCGGCGCGGTGATCTTCGTCCCGGCGGGTGAGGAACACCGCTTCGTGGACGTCACCGAGGATCTGACGCTGCTGGTCGTGTTCGGCCCGGCCTACGGCTCACGCGGCGGCATCACGGACTGACGCGGCCAGGCCGGGCGATGCGATGCTTGGTCCATGGGTAAGGATCTCGTCCGCGGCGCGATCGCCGGACTGGCGTTAGGCCCGGCCCTCGGCCAGCCGGTGTCGAGGCTGTACGACGAGGACATCGAACAGTACACGGTCATGCCCATGGTCCTTCTGAGCTGCGTGCTGGCCTTTCCCGTCGGGTGGCTGCTCGCCCGGCTGCTGCGCATCACGCACCCGATCCGTACCGCGCTGCTCGGGCCCGTCCTGCTGCTGGTCGGCTACAACGCGCTCGACGCCGCCTTGCCGGACGCCCGCCCCCGGCCGATCCTGCTGGGCGTCATCGCGCTGGCCGTGCTCGCCTACGCGAGCGCCGCCGCGCTCACGCGCACGGTTTCGCTGGTCCCGAGGATCGTCGCGGCGGTGGTCGTCTGCGCCTGCGTGATCACCACGTCGACGGTCGAGCAGCGGCGCGCGGAGGCCTGGGAGCGGGAACACCGCGCCGACCTGATCGCCCTGTACAAGCGGTCGGTTCCGCTGGTGCTGCCGGTGGCCGTCCCCGGGCGCACGCTGGTGAGCGTGGGGACCATCACGGACGAGGTCCTGTCACTCGACTACGCCGAGGACGCCGAATCCGAGCCCGACGTGTTCGTCCGGATCAGGCCCGACGAGGACCCGCGCAAGGCCTGCCAGATCTGGGTGAGGCATTCCGGCTCCTGCCGGCGGCTGGCGGCCGGCAGGTGGATGACCGAGAAGGAGAAGAACGGCAGGCTGGTGCTGTTCGCCAAGGTCGACCGGTGGCTCGTCGAGGTCGACTCGACCGCGCTGCGACCGGACGACCTCGTCGTGGTGGGAACCAGGCTGCGTCCGGTCACCGCCGAGTACCTGGTCGACCACGAGCCTTTGTGAGTGCGGTTCTGTAGGGTCGGTAGCCGTGAGCGGGGTGCTGCTGGTGGTGGTGGAGGTGGTGGTCGGGCCCGGCGTCGTCGCCGATCCGGCCCTGCTCGACGAGATCGCGGGACGCGAGTTCGATGCGCTGGGCGTGCGCGGCTCGGTCACACACGCGCAGGACGTCTCGGCCGTCCTCGCCTGCCTGCCGCGGCCTCCCCGGACCGGCTTGGACGATCCCGCCGGTCTGCCTGAGCGTCCCTCGACCGGCTCGTCTGATTCTGTCGGCCTGCCTGAGCGTCCCTGGACCGGCTCGGACGATCCCGTCGGCCTGTCCGATCCTTCCCGGACCGGCTCCGCGGATCCGGCTTCCTCGTCCGGGCAGCCCTCGACCGGCCCGGCCGGCTCGGACCGTTCGTCCGGGAGTTTCCAGAGCGGGGCCGACGTGCGGCGAGTGGTCGTGGTGATCCCGGGGCCGGACCCGGCGGTGCGGCGTCTGATGGCGTCGGACGTCGGCCCGGTCGTGTGGGTGGACTTGCGGCGGGCCGATGGGGTGCGGGTCGGCGGAGCCGCCGCGCACCTGCACGGGCGGGGTATCGAGGGGCTGGCGTGGGGGATCCGGCATGCCGTCCATCGGGCGCGGCACCCGCGCCTGCGCATCCCGTACGGCCCGGATCCGGACCAGTGGGGCGAACTGCACCTGCCGGACTCGCCGACAGGACGGGTGCCGGTCGTGGCGCTGATCCACGGCGGTTACTGGCGATCGATCTGGGCGGCCGACCTCATGGACGCGCTCTGCGCCGACCTGGCCGGGCGCGGGTTCGCCGGGTGGAACCTGGAATATCGGCGTCCCGACCGGCACGGATGGGCGGCCACCTGCGCCGACGTGGCCGCCGGGCTGCATGCCCTGACCGACGTGGCCACGGGCCTGCACGCTTCGGCCGGCGTCGACGCGCCGCTGGACCTCGACCGGGTCGCGGTGGCCGGGCACTCGGCCGGCGGGCAGCTCGCGCTCCGCGCGGCGGCCGACGGGGCGCGGGTCTCGCTGGCCGTCTCGCTGGCGGGGGTGCTGGACCTGGTGGAGGGGGACCGGCGGTGGCTGAGTTCGGGAGCCGTGGCCGCCGCCCTCGGCCACCCGGCCCCACCGGTCGCTGATCACGCGGAGGACTCGGTGGGGGCGGCGCGCGTTTACGGGACGGCGTCGCCGCTGCTCCGGCTGCCGCTCAAGGTCCGCCAGCTCATCGTGCAAGGCTCCGACGACGACCTCGACCTGCTGGACTTCGGCCGCAGATACGCGCGCAGCGCCGAGCAGGCGGGCGACGACGTGACGTATCTCGAACTCCCTGGTGACCACTTCGCCGTCATCACCCCGGACACCCCCATCTGGCGCGCCACCGCCCAGGCCATCGAGGAAGCCCTCCGCTAGCGGGATCACGGCTCAGGCCGCCGGGAACGCCGTCCGCCAGGGAGAGCGCGAGCCAGGTCGTCAGGAAGGTCCTCCGCCAGGGAGATCGGGCCCGCTTCTGGACATCCGGCGCGGGCCGCCGTACCAAGGGATGATGGAGGTCACGATCGTCGGCGCGGGACTCGTCGGCTGCCTGCTCGCCTGTTTCCTGGCCCGCCGCAACCACCAGGTCACCCTCTACGAGCGCCGCCCCGACCCGCGTACCGAGGGCGCCGACCGGGGCAGGTCCATCAACCTGGCCATCTCGGAACGCGGCATCGACGCCCTGCGCCGGCTCGGACTGGACCGGGAGGTGCTGGCGGAGGCCATCCCGATGCCGGGCCGCATGATGCACGCAACCGACGGAACGCTCACGTTCCAGCCGTACAGCGCCGACCGCGCGCACGCGATCAACTCGATCAGCCGCGCCGGGCTCAACATGAAGCTGCTCGACGCCGCCACCGCGCTGCCGGGCGTCGAGGTCCGTTTCGGTCACCGTCTCACCGGCCTGGACGAACGCAGCGGCAGGCTGGAGTTCGAGTCGGGCGCGGTGGGCAAGGCCCAGGTGATCATCGGCGCGGACGGCGCGTACAGCGCGGTCAGGTCGCGGCTGCAGGCCCTGCCCGGTGTCGGCTTCAGCCAGGACTACCTCGACTACGGCTACAAGGAGCTGTCGATCCCGGCACGTGACGGCGAGTACGCCATGGACCCGGGCGCCCTGCACATCTGGCCCCGCGGCCGGTCGATGATGATCGCGTTGCCCAACCCGGACAAATCGTTCACCTGCACCCTGTTCTGGCCGCACGAGAGCCTGGCCGCGCTCGACACCCCACGCAAGATTGAGACGTACTTCGCGGAGAACTATCCCGACGCGGTCGAGCTGATGCCCGACCTGGTCGAGTCCTACCAGGGCAACCCGGTCGGACACCTGGTCACCATGCGCTGCTCGCCCTGGCACGTCACCACGGACGCGACCGCGATCGGGCTCATCGGCGACGCGGCCCACGCCATCGTCCCCTTCTACGGCCAGGGCGCGAACTGCGGCTTCGAGGACTGCGTCGAGCTGGACCGCTGCCTGGACGAGACCGGCGACGACTTCCCCCGCGCCCTGGAACTGTTCGAACGCCGCAAGACGGACACCGACGTGATCGCCAGGCTGGCCCTGGACAACTTCGTGGAGATGCGTGACAAGGTCGGCTCCCGGATGTTCCTGGCCGGCAAACGCGTCGAACACGCGCTGGAACGCGTCCTGCCCCGGTATGTCTCGCGTTACGAGCTGGTGTCCTTCTCCACCACGCCGTACGCGGAGGTGGAGCGCCGGATCCGGGCACAGCGACGCTGGGCCACGGCGGGCGCGCTGGCGGGCCTCGCGGGCCTGGCCACTCTGGCCAGGCTCATCGGCGCGCGCGGCAACGGCGGGCGGGACACGACGTGAGAACGGCCGGCGGGACGCGACGCCGGAGCGGCCGGCATGATGCGACGCGGGAACGACCGGAGTGACGCGACACCAGAGCGACGCCGGAGCGGTGGTCAGCGTGACACGACGCGGGTTTCCGTCCGGACGTAGGTGTTGTCCGCCTTGTAGGTGTACACGCCGAACCCGCCTTCGCCGACGTCGCCGTTGCTGTCGAACTCGATACGCCCGCTGAGCCCGTCGTAGTCGATGTCCGTCCCGGACTCCAGCAGGTCGGCGCACGCGCGGAACGTGGTGCACGGCCGTCCGCCGCCGCTCACCGTGGCCAGCCGACCGGCCACCGACTTGCCCAGGTCGCCCTGCGCCGCGCGGGCGGCCAGCGCCGCGACGATCACCGCGTCGTACGCCTCGGCGGCGTAGGAGAAGTCGGTGAGCGCCGGGTCGAGCGCCCGCATCCTGGCCTGGAAGTCCGGGCCGACGGCCACGCCCGCCAGCGTCCCGCGCGTGCCGGTGAGCGTGCCGCGCGGCAGGTCCTCGGAGTAGTCGGACAGGTTGGCGTCGACCAGATACCAGCGCTGATCGCCGCGCTTCAGCTTCCGCATGACCTCCAGCGTCTCGGTGAACCCGATGAGGATCAGAGCATCGGCCTCGATCGGCTCGAGCCGGGAGAAGTCGGCGTCGTCCTCCCGGTAGCGGATCTTCTTCACCACCTCGACCCCGGCCTTGGAGAGCTCCGCCTCCGCCTCCGCGACCAGGACGTCTCCGTAGGGGTCGTCCAGGGCGATGAACGCGGCGGTCCTGTTGCCGTCCTCGGCGGCCAGGCGTCCGACCAGGCGGCCCTGCAGGGTGTCGGAGGGGGCGGTCCTGAAGAACAGGCCTCTGTCGTAGGCGGTGGTCAGCAACGTGGCGGTGGTGGACGGGGAGATCATCGTCATGCCCTCCTCGGTCACGGCGTCGAGCACTCCCAGCGAGACCGTGTTGGACGCGGCCCCGACGATCACGTCCGTCTCGGCCCCGGCCAGCTCCCGGACCGCGGCGACGGCCAGGTCGTCGGTCGAGTCTCCCGAGTCGGCCCTGATCAGGCGGACCGGCCGGCCGAGCACTCCGCCGGCGGCGTTGACGTCCTGGACGGCCAGGTCGACCGCCGTGGAGGTGGCGGCGCCGAGGAAGGCGAGGCTGCCGGTCATCGGCAGCAGCGTGCCCACGGTCAGCACCCCGTCCTGGACGACGCCACGCACCTGCCCGGCAGGTGTTGGGGCCGGCGTCGGGACGGGTGCGGCCAGCGGTGACCGCTTCGGCTGCGCCGACTGGGCCGTCTGCGCCTGCGGCGTCGGCTGGACCAGCAGGAGCAACATCAACAGCAGAAGCGCCGACGCCGCCACCCGCGACCGACGCCTCCCCCCGACGACGGTCCGCCTCCCGGACGGGAAGACGGCGAGCAAGGAGGGGGTGGGGAGGGGCGAGG
>NZ_JABCPZ010000333.1 GCF_013283785.1 Nonomuraea antri | reverse complement strand
GGGGTACGGGCGGGAGTGCAGTCAACTGACCGATTCGTCCGCCTGGGTCCGCGCCGGAAGCTCGTGCCGTAACCACCGCCACTGCCACAGCGGCACGAACTCCCAGGAGAACCCCATGACGATCCGCTCCCGGCGGCGCGGCCTCGGCCTGATGCTCGCCACCCTGACCCTGACGCTCGGCCTTACCAGCACCGTCGCCCCCGCCTCAGCGGCCGCCCCCGCCGCGGCGGCGACAGCGACGGCGGGCAAGCCCACGGTGGTGCTGGTGCACGGCGTGTTCGCCGACTCCTCCGGCTGGAACGCCACCATCACCGCGCTCCAGGCGGCCGGCTTCCCGGTGATCGCCGCCGCCAACCCGCTGCGCGACCTGGCCGGCGACGCCGCGTACGTCTCCAGCATCATCGACACCGTCCCCGGCCCGGTCATCCTGGTCGGCCACTCCTACGGCGGCGCGGCCATCACCAACGCCGCCCGCGGCCACGACAACGTCAAGGCCCTGGTCTACGCCGCGGCCTTCGCCCCCGACGAGGGCGAGAGCCCGCTGGAACTGGCCAAGAAGTTCCCCGGCAGCAAGCTCGAATCCGCACTGGTGATCCGGCCGTTCCCGGGCGGCGGCCACGACGGCTACATCGACCCGGCCAAGTTCCGCGACGTCTTCGCCGCCGACCTGCCCGCCTCGCAGACCCGGCTGATGGCCGCCACCCAGCGGCCCGGCAGCGTGGACGGCCTGTCCGGGCACAGCGGCGCGCCGGCGTGGAAGAGCGTGCCGTCGTGGTACATCATCCCGACGGCCGACAACGTGATCCCGCCCGCGGCGCAGCGCTTCATGGCCGAGCGCGCCGGCAGCAAGGTGACCGAGGTGCGTGGCTCCTCGCACGTGGTGATGATGTCCCACCCCGGTGTCGTGGTGAAGAAGATCTTCGAGGCGTACCGCGCCACCCGCTGAGATCGCCGCGGCTACTCCGGCACACTCAGCCGGACTCGGGCGGGACCGGACGGACTCGCGCAAAACCACGACCAGGAACCGTGACCGGAAACCACGACCAGGAACCGTGACCAGGAACCGTGACCGGGGAGCCACAGCCGGGGGAGCCACAGCCGGGGGAGCCACAGCCGGGGGAGCCGCAACATCGCACTTCTCAGCATTTCCTCAGCATGCGTGAACAATCCTGGATTCATCGGCTCTCCCCGGCCCCCCAAGACAGGAAATACGCGCATGAAGGCAGCGATCTACACCCGGTTCGGTCCTCCCGAGGTTCTCGCCCTGCACCAGGTGCCGAAGCCCGAACCCCGGGAGGACGAGGTGCTGATCCAGGTACGCGCGATGACCGTCACCTCGGCGGAGTGCGCCATGCGCCGCGGCGAGCCGTTATGGGGCAGGATCATCCTCGGATTACGCCGCCCGCGGAAGCGGATGCGCACCCTGGGCACCGAACTGGCCGGGCGGGTCGAGGCGGTAGGCGCCAAGGTCACCCGGTTCCGGCCCGGTGACGAGGTCTTCGGCTTCACCGGTTTCCGGCTCGGCGCCAACGCCGAGTACGTGTGCCTCGCCCAGCGGGCCTCTCTCGAGCTCAAGCCGGTGAACCTCGGCTTCGAGGAGGCCGCCGCCGCGGTCGACGGCGCTTCGACCGCACTGTACTTCCTCAGAAAGGCCGGGCTCCGGGCCGGCCACCGGGTTCTGGTCTATGGCGCGTCCGGCAGCATCGGCACCTACGCCGTGCAGCTCGCCAAGCACTTCGGCGCGCACGTCACGGCGGTCTGCGGCCCCAGGAACGCCGACCTCGTCGCCGAACTGGGCGCCGACGAGGTGATCGACTACACCAAGGAGGACTACAGCAGGAGCGGGGCGCGGTACGACATCGTCTTCGACACGCTGGGCAAGAGCTCCTTCGCCCAGGCCAGGACGGTACTGACCCGCCAGGGCCGCTACGCCCCCACCACCGGTCTCGGAAACACCTTCCTCTCCCTCGGGACGTCGCTGTCGCGCGGCAGGAAGGTCGTGACCGGAATGTCGGTGGACAAGAACGACTCACTGGCCTTGCTCAAGGGCCTCATCGAGGCGGAACAACTACGCGTCGTCATCGACCGGCGCTACCCCTTCGACCAACTGGCCGAGGCCCACCGCTACGTCGAGACCGGACACAAACGCGGAAACGTAGTCATCACCATCGACTGACGTTCCCGAAACGCCCACGAGGCAGCGGTGCCGTTCTGGTTTCGCAGCGCGGCCGTCGCGGGTAGATCGCCCTTCAAGGCCCGCCGACGAGGGCGGATGCACCGCGACGGGCCTCGCCGACCATCCACACGACGGGCGGACACGCTCCAGCACCAAGGCGGCCGCGATGCACACCCTGCTGAGATCCTTGATCGCCGGCGCCGCCGGCACCAGCGCACTCAACATCGCCTCCTACCTCGACATGGCGATCCGAGCCCGCCCGGCCAGCAGCACGCCAGGCCGGGCCGTGGAGATGCTGGCCGAGCGGGCACACCTCGACCTCGGCCACGGCGAACAGGCCGACGACCGCAGAGCCGCCCTGGGCCCCCTGCTCGGATACGGCACCGGCGCGATGGCGGCCGTGTGCTACGGCCTGCTCACCACGAGCAGACGTCCGGCCTGGCCGATCGGGGTGTCCCTGCTCACCGGGCTGGCGATGCTCGGCTCGAACGGCCCGCTCGCGGCTCTCGGGATCACCGATCCACGCAAATGGTCGGCCTCGGACTGGCTCTCCGACCTGGTCCCACACCTGGCGTACGGGGTCACGGCCTACCTCGCGTATGAATCACCCGAGCGCGACTCCCCGAAACCGGTGTGAGATCGCACCCCGCACAATCGTCTCACCGCACCACGAATCGAGCCGGTTCCGCCAGCACTCCGGCAGCGGAGGCGACATCCGCCATCCGGACCTGCAACGTGTGGAGCGCCAGCGCCGCACTGAACGTCAGCCCGTTCAGCGCCCGCTGATCGATCTCCGGATGACGACGGTGCGGCCCGCGTACTCGTCCAGCCCGGCCTGGCGCTGCATAAGCCTTCCAAAGGCTCTACGTTCCGTCTGATACGGGCCAGCCGCACCCGCCCCCAAGAACCATGCGTATCGAACTCACGGAAATACGCGTAAACCCTTGCGATAGCCAATAGGTCACCCAGGGACGTCTGCCGCCACGCGATCGCCGGCTCGCCTCGGCTCAGCGTGAGCCGAAAATGCAAACAAAATGTGTATCGAGTTTACATACACTCGCGCTCCCTGTGCTCCGGCAACGGTTACGCGGGGACGGCATGCTTGTAGCCGGTGAGGTCGGTGGAGGCGATGATCTGCCGGTACCCCTTGGCGTCTGCGTCGTGCGCGCCAAGCACGAAAAAGGAGACCTTCGACTGTGGCAGGTGCCAGATCTTCATGGTGTACGACCCATGGTTCCAGCACGGAATCCGCCAGTTGCGGTAGTACGCCTTCCTGCCGTCGGCCATCTTGGCCAGCCCGGAGTAGCTGAGCCTGGCGCCTTCCTCGTCCGCCCGCTCGTACAGGCCGTACTCTCCGGTGTAGATGTCGTAGGTGCCCTCGGGGTCGCGCCAGGTCCGGCCGTCGCGCAGGCAGGGCATCGGGTTGTTGATGAACCAGCCCCACCGCGTGTCCTCGATGGAGTCGCCCGGCCAGGACTTGTCACCCGAGCCGGTCTTGACCACCATGGCATCGGGCCTGCAGGCGAACTCCCAGGGGCCGCTCGACCCCCGTGAGCGGGGAGATTCCAGGCAGACCAGGTCCTCGCGCACCTTGATCATGCGCCACCCCTTGGGCAGCGTCATCGTGATCCCCTTGAACGATACGGGCTCGCCCTTGAACCGGGGCTTCTTCGACGGCGCCGCGAGGGAAGGAGTCGCCGTCACCGTCGCGGTGGCCGTCACTGCCGGGGTCGGAGCCGGTCCCTTCACCTGGGCCTTCGCCTCGGTCGGGGTTTCCGTGGTCGCGCGGGGGGCGAAGGAGACGATCGCCGTCACCGCGATCAAGGTCACCGCCACGGCGGTGGCGACGTACGCGAGCACCCAGGCCGGACGCCTGGCCACGACCGGCGCCGGCGGAGCCGGGGGCGGCGAAACCGGGGGCGGCGTGGTCATCGGCCCCGCCGCCACCGCGGCTCCGGCTGCGATGAGATCGGCCACGCTCGCCGAACGGGACGTGCGCGGGCTGGTCACCTCCTCGATTGCGGCCGGCGACCAGTCCGGGCTCTCGTGCGGCTGCATCACCCAGGTGCGCTGGATCAGCGCGGTGGCGTCCGCGACGGGCTCCGCCTCCGCCGTCCCGCCAGGCCAGGCTTCGAGCACCGCCGCCAGCAGTTCGGCGGCCAGAGGCCGCTCCGCGGGATCCTTGGACAGCGCACGGCGGACGAGCTCACGCAGCCCCTCGGGGACGGCGTCGGTCTCCGGAATCTCCTCACGCACCCGATAGGCCAGCACCTCCGGACGGCCGCTGCCGTACGGGTGTTCGGCCGTGGCGGCGAACAGCACCAGCATCGCCCAGCCGTACACGTCGGCCGGGGTGCCCGACGGGCCCTCGCCATACTCCTCGGGACTGATCCAGCCGGGCGAGCCGACGAGCTGGCCGGTACGCGTCATCGACGTGCCGTCCAGCGCCTTGGCGATGCCGAAGTCGATCAGACGGGGACCTTCGGGCGAGAGGATCACGTTCGACGGTTTCAGATCCCGGTGGACGACATCGGCCGCGTGCACGGCCACGAGGGCTTCGGCCAGTCCGGCCGCCAGGCCGTACAAGGCGTCCGCCGACAACGGACCCTCGGCATTCATGTGCTGCTCCAGCGTGGGTCCGGCGATGTACTCACTCGCCAGCCACGGCCGCTCGGTGCCGGGGTCGCTGTGCAGGATCCGGGCGATGCAGGCCCCGTCGATCTCGCCGACCAGGAAGATCTCCCGGCTGAACCTGCGCCGGAACTCCACGTCCACCGACAGGACCTCGTGCACCAGCTTGACCGCCGCCCGCCGGCCCGCGACGTCCACACCCGCGTAGACCACGCCCATGCCGCCGGATCCCAGCCGCCCGACCAGCCGGTAGGGGCCGATCTCCCGCGGATCACTCGTCAACAGCGGCAGCACGCGGCCCTCCGGGGGGTTTGTAGCGGTTTCACAGGGAGCTGAGGAGATCATGCCACAGGCGGCTAGTGTATTGAATTCACGGAAGTTTTCTTGTGGGGACATTGCGCCAGACTGGGAGCAATCAGTAGCATTCCCCCATTCCGGTACCGGGTGGACCGGTCCAGGAACCGTATCTCCCTCACCGCCCGAAGGCATATGCAGTAGGGCATATGCGGCAAGGTGACGACACTTGCCGCACAGCTTCAGGCGGTCATTTGTCCCCGAGACCCGCGATCCAGCCATCGGCCTTGCCTCGCTCACGGAAGGACACCGGTGAACAACCTCGACCGTCGGCGGGAACGGCTCCCCGAGGACTGCCTGTACCCCAGCCGTCCGCTGGGCCCGCTCGGCGAGGTGCTGCTCGACGTCCGGGCCTGGCGCATGTACGACAGACGCCTGGCCCGCACGCTGCACCGGCGGCAGGGACGCCTGGAGCTGCTGACTCGCCGCGGCAAGGGCCCGGTCGAGCGGCTGGATCTCGGCTCTGACGCCGCCGATCCGCTGGAAGCGGCGCTCGCGCGCGTGCCCGACCTGCTGACCTTCCCGGCAGAGGCGGCAGTGGAGCTCACTTGCTCAGCCGGGCCGGCCCGCCGCGTGGCCGAGCTGACCCAGGTGACCGGCGAGTTCCTGGACGCGCACACCTTGACCGACGCGGACCACCCCTCCCCCGATGACGACTGGGACGAGGAGGACCTGGCCGACCACGCCGCCGGTGCCGAACGTGCGACGCCGCACGACGAGCGGCTTTACGTCTGGTACGACCGGCTCGCGCCGCTCCTGATCTCCATCAACGGCGTTCCCCATCTGGCCGGCGAGGTGGCCGGTCGGCGGACGCTCATCCCGATGGATCCCGGCCAGGAGTTCCCGCCTCTCCCACTCGTCCAGCGCGAGCACACCGCGGAAAGCTACTCCTGGGACGGCGGTTCACCGGCGTCCAGCGGCACCTGGTGGGAAGGCTCCGGAGAGGTCCGCGACGGGCTTCACATCGCCTGGGCCGCCTACGACGAGGGCGGCTACGTCATGATCGGGCGGGGCACCGCCGAGGAGTTCCTGGCCGAGGTCCGGGCCTCCGGCTTCTTCGCCGCTCTCGAGGACCTCGAAGAGGGGGACTGATGGACCGTCTTCTCACCGTCCGGATGGAGGGCGGCGGCGAGTTCGGGCTCCGGCTGCGCGAGGAGCGGCTGGAACCGGTCCGCACCAACGGGACAACCACTGTGCGGGAAGTCGTGCGGGACGCGGTCGCCGCCAGTTAAGGTCCGCTCGGCCTGGCACTGCGCACCGTCCCCGACCTGCTGACCTTCCCGCCGGACGCGACCGTGCACATCACCACGGACGCCCCCTTCGCAGCGGCCGACGCCGTCAAGCTCACCGACGCTCCCCAGGCGGCCGGCGACTGGGTGCTCGTGCCCGTGGCCTAGGAGTACCGGTTCCCCGCACCGGTGCTGAACCGCCTGTTCCTGGAGGTCCGCATCGCCTGGGAGGACTTCTCGGACGAGGCCTGGGACCGCGAGATGATCATCGGCCGACGAAGCTACGAGGGGGCCTCGCCACTGTTCGGCTTCCGCACCGACGACCCGGAAGGACGACGTTCCTCGCCGAACTGCTCGTCCGGTCGATCTGAACGTGCGCTCCCGAGACCGGCGGTTCGGCGGCGCAAGCGTGGCCGGAGCCCCGAAAGGCTCACCTCTCCGACGTGCCGTCCTGAGGACATATCGCGAACGGCCTCTCACCCAGCATGTCAGGAGCCGGCACCGTGCTCACCGACTCCCAATAGCCCGAAGAAGGCGGCAGTGGCCGAGATTCACGGCACACATCCTCGACGAAATTCGTGCGCAGGCCGGGCAGTAGCCAAGAATAGGCGCCGGACCCCGTCCCCACGGTCAGTGTTCTCCCGTCCTCGCTCATGGCCACCAGCCGGCTTTCGGACTCGGGCACTCGGAGTGACGCCAGCTCGGCTGGACGGTTGCCGTCCTTCAGCCCCCACAGAACAACCGGATCAGAGCCCGACGTACCGCCCAGCTCATCATGCACTGTGGTGGCAACCGATCCATCACGCGACATGGCGACCGGAGTCCCCCATTTCGGCGCGATGGACAAGTTGCCCAGACGAGCAGGGGACCGTGGGTCGGTTGTATCCCAGACTCCCCGTCCGATTATGGCCCGCTTGCCATCCGCACTGATCGCGCCACTGCTCCATTCTGGCGCCTTCGGCTCGAGAGTCGCACTTTTGAGCTCCGCGAGCCTGGCGGGCCGGCGTCCATCGGCCAGGGACCAGAAAATAGCTGAATCGTCGCTCAAGGTCAGCAGCGTCTTACCATCCGACGTCGCGGATAAAACACGAACTCCAGCCGCGTGCGCCTGCATGCGGACCAGTTGACTTGGCTCTCGACCGGCACCGAGATCCCAGATCTCGATGGAACCGCCTTCGAAACCCGCGAACAAAGTCGTGCCGTCGGCGCTCAACGTGATCTCGAGCAGCGTATCCCGGTAGTTACCTTTTCGGACGGACACTCTGCTCGGCTCATCGGGGTCGCTCAGATCCCACATGCTGATGTCACCGCTCTGCCGGTCGGCGGTAACCGCCTTCCGCCCATTCGACGACAGCCCCGCCAATCCCGACTCACTGTTCAGCGTGCCCGTCCTGGACGCATGAAGGTTCTCCCTGCCGGTATCACGGCCGCTCTTCCGGAGTCTCCAGACCGCATAACCCTGCTGGACGTCTGAAACAAGCGCGGTTTCACCGTCGGCGGACAACGAGATATCGGTGACGACCGTGCTTCCCGGAAATAGGCCACGACGCTCCATCGCCAGCGTATCCGCGAGTGCGGATCTGGTGCGTTCATCCGAATGCGCTATTACTGCCACGTAGCCCAGAAGCTTGGCCGCACGCCAATCGGAACCACGTTGCCTGATGCCGTCGAGGGCGATCGCATGCGCTTGGGAGACCTTCAGATCTTGTTGATGCAGGTACACGGGCACCGCCGTCGCCGCTAGCGCGACGCACAGCAGACCGACGCCGAGGCGCAGCCGGCGCGCGTAACCTCGACCTCCCCCTCGGGACGGTTCGCTGTCGGCACCCGGTTTCGATGGATGCACGCTGGAGGTCTCCTTCATACCCATCTCCGCAGGGAAGCGCGAGACCAGCCGGGTAGCATCCGTCCGATCAGGCCAGGGAAGCACTGAATATATCAGCGAATTCTGGAATTTCGACGTGCCAATTCGACCCGGATCGGCACCACTTTCACCAGCAGCCCGGATTCCGTTTCACCAGATCGTTCGTCTTGTCGTTGAAGCTGCTTGCGGCCGCCATCATTGCGCATACTGTGCCCGCCGGGTCCAGCACACTCGCACGTGCCTGAGCACGCCGCATGGCCACGCCCACTTCCCCGCAAGCGCCCCTTAAGGACAGCGCCACAGATATACCGGGCATCGAACCGTCGCGAATACCTGAACGCATCGGCCCACGCCGACGGCATTGTCACACCCACCGGACGCCGGCAAGGCGCATAAGGCTCGCGCCCACGGCATCCCGATCGTCAGGTCCGACACCTTCACCCCTGTGACTTCTGCACCGGATCATGATGTGATCCGATCACGACGTGCCCCGACGCCGGCAGCTCCGTACCGTCATCGAACGCCCGCTGCAGGGGGCCCGAGTGAAAGCGTGCGAGCCGTGACGATGGAAGATCCCCTTCACCTCTTAGGACGCCTGCGGCTGGGCCGGGAGGAATACTGCCACCCGGGTTCCGCAGTTCGTAGTCACACATGGCGAGTGGACAGCGAGAATCTGCAGGTAGATGGCCTGTAGTGAGCTTCGAGGTGCCGCGAAGGGCCGCGAGTGTAGTAACACGACTTCGAAGATT
>NZ_JABCPZ010000332.1 GCF_013283785.1 Nonomuraea antri | reverse complement strand
GGGTGGGCTCCGGCGGCGGAGGCCGGACGGCGACGGGCACCGGAGCCGGGGCCTGGGCGCGCACCGGGCGCGGGGTCTTGCGCGGCGCGGGCCTGGACGGGCAGCGCCCGATCTCCACCCGGCCGCCGACGCAGACGCCGCCGCCGATCTCCACCCCGGGCTCCGACCCGCCGGGCACCTTCACCCGCCGCGTGGGCAGCCCGGGCGCCCGCTCTCCCGGGACCCGGACCCCGGGCAGGCGCACCTCGGGCACCCGGATGCCGGGCACGGACCGGCCGCGGATCGACACCCTGGGGGACGAGCCGCCGCGCACGGACACGCCGGGCACCCCTCGGGGCAGCAGCCGCCTGGGCACGGAGACGCGGGCGTGCGGGCCGCGCCAGATCGTCACCCCGTGCCCCTTGACCACGGGCTTCGGACGTTCGCGGTCCGCCAGGGCGGGCCCGCTCACGCTCACCGCCACCACGGCGACGGCCAGCAGCAGCGACGTACGCCTCCTGACGTCCACGGTCAGATTCCCCCGGCGATCCTGGCGAACTCCTGCAGCGCGCCGCGGAACGCGTCGGGGCCCACCGCCAGCGGCCCGTCGAAGGCCCGGGAGATGTCCCAGGTCAGGTAGACGCCGAAGCCGAGCATGGCGGCCATCGCCACCAGCGGCAGGATGGCCAGCCCGCGCGGCCTGGCCCCGGCCAGGAACGGGAAGACGATGACGATCACGCCGGTCAGGATCGTCAGGAGCAGCAGCCCGTCGGGCGGGGTGGCGGCGGCGTCGGAGCTGCGCTGGGCGCGGGCGGTGGACATGGTGCCGACGTGCTCCAGCACGGTGCCCTTGGCCTCCTCGGCCGTGTCGCCCTCGACCTCGAGCGCGGTGACGCGGCTGCGCAGCGCGTCGAGCCTGGCGGTGCCGATGGCGTCCATCCTGCCTTCGGCCATGAGCGGCCACTCGTCGCGGACGACGAACGTGACGTAGTCGCGCAGCGCGGTGCGGATCTGGGCGGGGGCCTCGTCCGGCAGGTCGGCGGCGGCCCAGTAGGCGTTGACCGCGGCCTGGCTCTCGGCGTGGGTGTTCTGGCGGGCGGCGTCGGCGGTGGTCCAGGGCACGATGATCGCGATGGCGAACACCAGCAGGAACAGCGCCGACAACATCGCGCCGGCGTGCGCGGCCGAGGGGCCGTCGGGTTCGCGGTCTTCGCTGCCCTTCTTCGCGATCCTGAACAGCAGGGCGGTGAGCGCCACCACGCCCACCGCCGCCACGATCGAGAGCGTGTACGCCAGCATGAAGATCTCCCCACACCCCATTGAATACGTAGTGTTACATTGCTATCACACTACGTCAGGGGCGAGAAAGCAAAGATCACGTCAGCATGGAGTCCCCGATTGTCCCGTCGTTCGCCCGGGGCGGGCGCCTCGTGGCTACGCGGGCGGCCGCCCCCGGGCGGCGCCCCTGGCCCGGCTCCGGCTGGCGACACCGGCGCGGTCCGCGGCAGCTGCTCCACGCGGGCCCAGGGGCACGCCCCCAATCACCTGCGAAGTCTCCGGTCGTCCCTCCGCGAACGGCCTGGACGCTCCGCCGGCACCCTCCCAACGGGGACTCTCACATGGTCCATGGCGGCCGGGCGGCTCGCGTCAGGGATCACCCCAGGGATTTCCCCAGGGGCGGGCGGGCGCGGCACCCGAGGTCGTGGACTGACCCGTCCGCCGGCGGTCCCGCGGGCGCGCTCCCGTGGACGGATTGTTGATCATGGCGGACGACCGGGGCGATCCGTCCAGCGGTTCACCAGTTGTCAGGAAATTTCGTCACACTGGGCCGCGTGAATCTCAACGGCCGTACTTTCGTGATGGTGAGCTCGACGGCGAGCGCGGTGGACCAGGACAGCCCGACCTCCTTCCAGTACTGGGAGGCCGACGGCGTGGTGTGGGGGAGCTACACGGGCGACACCGTCATCCACGGCCGCTTCGTCGGCACCAGGGACGGCGACGTCGTCGCCATCTCCTACGCCCACGCGCTCAAGGCCGGCGGCACCGCGGGCGGGCAGAGCACCAGCAGGATCGAGACCGAGCAGGACGGGCGGCTGCGCCTGGTGGAGGAGTTCAGGTTCGACGGCGACGACACGCTGCACGTGAGCGTGTGCACCGAGGTCGCGCAGGCCTGATCCGGGCGGCCGGTCAGCCGTCCTTCTGCAGGGCGGCGCGGCCCTCGGCGGCCCCGACGAAACGCATCTTGCCCAGCGGCACCTCGCCCGAGGTCTCCTGCGCCGCCCGCCGGGCCGGGCGGTCCCTGTCCCGGTCCCCGGGCAGCACGTAGGGGCGCTTGAGCACTTCGTCCAGGATGAACACCGTCTCGGTGGCCTTGACGGCCGGGATGTTCGCCAGCCGGTCGGTGACCATGGCGTGCACCTCGGCCACGTCCGCCACCCGGACCTGGATCATCGCGTCGTGCTGCCCGGTGGTGATCGCGCAGTACTCCACCTCGGGCATCCTGGCCAGTTCGGCCCTGAACTGCTTCCACATCTGCTGCCGCACGGTCACGAAGATCAATGCGGTGATGCCGAGCCCGGCCCTGACGTGGTCGATCTCGGCGGTGAAGCCCTTGATCGCGCCGTCGGCGCGCAGGGCCTCGAAGCGGGTGTAGGCGTTGGCCCGGGAGATGCCCACCCGTTCGGCCAGCGCGGCGACCGAGATCCTGCCGTTCTCGCGCAGGACCTCGAGGATCTTCAAATGGATGTCGTCCAGCTCAAGGCCGATGCCGATCCGTCCAGCCGGAGGGCGACCGCTGGCACCATATCTAGAAATTTCACTCATCATTACCTCACGTCCCTTTATATACGTCTTGCTGAGTGCACAGACCCTGGACGTTCTGCCGGACAATCCTCGACATCCTTCTCCCGATCGTCCAATTTGGAGGACCCAGTATGGCGACCCGCTCGCAGACGGCGGCTGTGCTGCTCGCCGGTGCACTCGCCCTCGCCGCCTGCGGAAGCGGCGGCACGTCCCAGACTCCGGCCGCCAAGAGCGGCGGCAAGACCCTCGTCATCGACACCTCCTTCGACCTGAAGACGGCCGACCCCGGCCGCACGTACGAGCCGACCGGCCTGATCGTCGGCAAGGCCCTGTACGAGACGCTGCTCACCTTCGACGGCGCGGACGTGACCAAGCCCGTCCCCGCGCTGGCGGAGTCGTACGAGCTGTCCGAGGACGGCAAGACGCTGACGCTCAAGCTCAAGAAGGGCGCCACCTTCGCCGACGGCACCCCCGTCACGGCCGACGACGTGGTGTTCTCGCTGAGCCGGGTGCGTGACATGAAGGGCACGCCGTCGTTCCTGCTGGACGGCGTCGAGGTGGCCAAGACCGACGACTCGACGATCACCCTGACCTCGAAGACGGCCAACGCCGCGCTGCCGTACATCCTGCCGAACCCGGCGCTCGGCATCATCAACAGCAAGGTGGCCAAGCAGAACGGCGCCACCGCCGACCCGCAGGACAAGGCCGAGCAGTACCTCAACGCGAACTCGGCCGGCTCGGGCCCGTACCTGATCGAGTCGTTCAACGTCAGCAACCAGGTCGTGCTCAAGGCGAACCCGAAGTACTACGGCGCCAAGCCCGCCTACGACAAGGTGGTCATCCGCAACGTCGAGGCGGCCACGCAGAAGCTGAACGTCCAGCGCGGCGACAGCCAGGTGGCGCTGAACCTGTCGGGCGACCAGGTCACCGGCATGCCGGCGACGCTGCAGGTCAAGAAGACCGCCTCGGCGAACGTCATCTTCCTGCTGGCCAACCAGGACGAGGCGATCAGCAAGACCACGCCGAACGCCAAGTTCGTCGAGGCCGTGCGCAAGGGCGTGGACTACGCGGGCCTGCTGGAGCTGGCCGGCGAGGGCTCCACGCAGGCGCCGGGCGTGATCCCGTCGCAGCTGCTCGGCGCGCTGCCCGCCGACCAGGCCACCAAGCGGGACGTCGAGGGCGCCAAGGCCGCCCTGGCGGCCAGCGGCCTGTCGAACCCGACGGTCAAGCTGGAGTACCCGAGCGAGCTGACCGTGAACGGCCTGTCGTTCCAGCCGCTGGCCGAGCGCATCCAGGCCAACCTCAAGGAGGTCGGCATCACCGTGGACCTCCAGCCGGCCCCGGTGACGACCGCGCTCGACAACTACCGCAACGGCAAGGAGGAGATGGGCCTGTGGTACTGGGGCCCTGACTACCCCGACCCCAACGACTACCTGGCCTTCCTGCCCGGCAAGACGGTCGGCCTGCGGGCCGGCTGGAAGACGGGCGCGGCCAAGGAGATCGAGGCGGCCGGCGAGAAGGCCGGCGCCGCGGTGGGCGACGACGCGCGCAAGCAGGCGTACGCCGACGTGCAGAACAAGCTGAACGCCTCCGGCCCGTTCATCCCGCTGATCCAGCCGAGCCAGAACATCGTGACCGCGGGCTCGGTGACCGGCCTGGAGTACCACCCGGTCTGGACGGTCGACGTCGCCGACCTCGGCGTGAAGTAAGGAAACACTCAGGTGTCCGACACCCCGGGCGCGGCGGGCTCGCCGCGCCCCGACCACCCGAAGGCGCCGGTGCGCGGCCGCAAGCGGGCCGCGCACCCGCTGGCCAGGTTCCTCATCAGGCGCGTCCTCATCGCCGTGCTGCTGGCGTGGGGCATCACGCTGGTCACGTTCGTGCTGACGAACCTGGTGCCCGGCGACCCGGTGGCCGCGAACCTGGGCCAGCGGGCGCTGGGCGACCCGGCCATCGTGGCGGCGTGGCGGGCCGAGCACGGCCTGGACAAGCCGCTGTGGCAGCAGTACCTGCTGCACCTGCAGGGCCTGTTCCAGGGTGACCTGGGCATGAGCCAGCAGAGCCACCGGCCGGTCGGCGAGGACCTGGCCCAGTTCGTCCCGGCGACGCTGGAGCTGGCCGGCGCCGCGATCGTGGTGTCGCTGCTGCTCGGCGTGGCCTTCGGCGTGGTGGCCGCGCTGCGCAGGGACCGGCTGCCCGACCACGTGCTGCGCGTGCTGAGCCTGGTCGGCATCTCGGTGCCGACGTTCTGGCTGGCGCTGGTGGCCTTCTACGTGTTCTTCTACCGGCTGCAGATCACGCCGGGCAGCGGGCGCGTGGACCCGGCGCTGGGTGAGGCGCCGTTCGTGACCGGGCTGCAGACCGTGGACGCGCTGCTGGCCGGCCAGTGGGACGTGTTCGTCTCGGCCGTCGGGCACCTGATCACGCCGGCGCTGGTGCTGGCCCTGTACACGATCGGGTTGCTGACCCGCTTCACCCGCAGCGCCGTGCTGGAGGTGCTGGGCCAGGACTACGTGCGCGCGGCCAGGGCCAAGGGCCTGCCCGGGCGGGTGATCCTGTTCAGGTACGTGCTGCGCTCGGCGCTGGTGCCGATCATCACGGTGGCCGGCCTGGCGTTCGGCAGCCTGCTGTCCGGCACGGTCCTGGTCGAGGCGGTCTTCGCCTGGCCGGGCGTCGGCCAGTACGCCTACAAGAGCGCCACCACGCTCGACCTGCCCGCCATCATGGGCGTCGGCCTGGTCGTCGGCGTGGTCTACCTGGTCATCAACCTGGTCGTGGACGTCCTGTACGGCGTCATCGACCCGCGAGTGAGGTTGCAGTGAAACGGGATCCCCTGGCCCGCAAGGGGCTGTTGCGGCGGCTCCCGGCGGCGTGGCGGCAGCCGCTGGCCGTCGTCGGCGTGGTGATCGCGATCGCCTGGGTGGTCATCGCGGTGGCCGCGCCGTGGCTGGCGCCGCACGACCCGCTGGCCCAGGACCTGCCACGGCTCGCGCCGCCCGGTCCCGGCCACTGGTTCGGCACCGACAACCTCGGCCGCGACGTGCTCAGCCGGGTCATGCACGGCGCGCGCATCTCGATCCCGCTGACGCTGCTGCTGGTGGCGCTGTCGGTGCTGGTCGGCGGGCTGCTGGGGGCGGCCGCCGGGTACTTCGGCCGCTGGGTGGGCGAGACGATCATGCGGGTGGCGGACCTGGTGTTCGCGTTCCCGACGGTCATCCTGGCCATGGTGGTGGCCGCCGCGCTCGGCGCGAGCCTGGCCAACGCGGTGCTGGCGGTGCTGATCGTGGCCTGGCCGGCGTACGCCCGCGTCACGCGCGGCCTGGTGCTGGGCGTGCGGGAGCGCGAGTACGTGCTGAGCGGCCGGCTGCTCGGCTTCTCCGCCTGGCGCTCGCTGCGCGTGGACGTGCTGCCGAACGTGACGGGACCGATCCTGGTGCTGGCCACGCTGGACATCGGCACGGCCCTGCTGCTGTTGTCCGGCCTGTCGTTCCTGGGGCTGGGCGCCAAGCCGCCGTCCCCGGAGTGGGGCGCGATGGTGGCCTCGGGCTTCGAGGTGTTCGACAGCTGGTGGGTGGCGACGTTCCCGGGTCTGGCGATCCTGACCGTGGTGCTGGCGTTCAACTTCCTGGGCGACACGCTGCGCGACGCGCTCGACCCGCGGACGGCCCGCGCGATCAAGGAGCGTGCGCTGTGACGCTGGACATCACCGGGCTCAAGGTGGACATCGGCGGCCGGCCGATCCTGCGCGGCGTGGACATCAAGCTGGAGGCGGGCCGGGTGCACGGCCTGGCCGGCGAGAGCGGCTCGGGCAAGACCATGACCGGGCTGGCCGTGCTCGGCCTGCTGCCGCACGGCGCCCGCGCCACCGGCAGGATCGCGCTCGGCGAGCGCGACCTGCTCACGCTGGCGCCCAAGGAGCTGAACAAGGTGCGCGGCGGCGAGGTGGCCATGGTCTTCCAGGACCCGGCCACCAGCCTGCACCCGATGTTGTCCATCGGCAAGCAGCTCACCGAGCACATGCGGCACCACCTGCGGATCGGCAAGGCCGAGGCCCGCGAGCGGGCGATCGAGCTGCTCGGCAAGGTGCGCATCCCGGGCGCGGCGGAGGCGTACTCGCGGTTCCCGCACCAGTTCTCCGGCGGCATGCGCCAGCGCATCGCCATCGCCATCGCGCTGGCCTGCTCGCCCAAGGTGCTGATCGCCGACGAGCCGACCACCGCGCTGGACGTGACCGTCCAGGCCGGCGTGCTGCGGCTGCTGCGCGGGCTCTGCGACGAGCTGGGCCTGGCGGTGCTGCTGGTCACCCACGACCTGGGCGTGATGTCGGCGGTGGCCGACGAGGTGAGCGTGATGAAGGACGGGCTGGTGGTGGAGACCGGGCCGCGCGGCCAGGTGCTGCGCGAGCCGTCGCACGACTACACGCGCGCCCTGCTCGCGTCCCTGCCGGATACGGAGATCTGATGAGCGATCTGCTGAGCGTCGACGACCTGGTCGTCGAGCACCGCTCCCCCGGCCGCCCGATCGTGCGGGCGGTCGCCGGGGCCAGTCTGAAGGTCGGCCCAGGCGAGGTCGTCGGGCTGGTCGGCGAGTCGGGGTGCGGCAAGTCCACGCTGGCCCGCGCGGTGTGCGGGCTGAACCCGGTCACCGAGGGCTCGATCACCTTCCAGGGTCAGCCGGTAACGCCGCTCGGGCTGCGGCGCAGAAAACTGACCGGCATCCAGATGGTGTTCCAGGACCCGTACGCGTCGCTGAACCCGCGCCGCCGGGTGGGCGACCAGATCGCCGACGGGCTGCGTACCGCTGGCGACACCACCACCTCCCCCGCCGACCTGCTGGACCGCGTCGGCCTGCCGCGCGAGTTCGCCGGACGGCACCCGCACGAGTTCTCCGGCGGCCAGCGGCAGCGCATCGCCATCGCCCGCGCGCTGGCCGCCAGGCCGCGGCTGCTGATCGGCGACGAGCCGATCTCCGCGCTGGACGCCTCCGCGCAGGCGCAGGTGGCCACGCTGATGCGTGACCTGGCCGTGGACTCGGGCGCCGGCCTGCTGTTCATCAGCCACGACCTGTCGGTGGTCCGGCTGATCGCCGACAGGATCGCGGTCATGTACCTCGGCAGGATCGTCGAGGTGGGCCGCACCGCCGAGGTGTGGGACGACCCGAAGCACCCGTACACGCAGGCGCTGCTGCGGGCCATCCCCAAGCCGGACGGCATGGGCGTGCTGCCCGCCGAGCTGGCCGGCGACGTGCCCGACCCGGCCGACCCGCCGCGGGGCTGCCGGTTCCACCCGCGCTGCCCGCTGGCCATGGACGTGTGCCGGGACAAGGAGCCCGACTTCGGCCCGGTCGCCTGCTGGCTGCACGAGCCGACGTGATCCCGCCGGTGCCGCTGGAGGCGGTGCGGGCGGCCATGGCCGGGGCCGGGATCGACGCCCTGGTGCTGCGGCCGTCGCCCGACTTCAGGTTCCTGGGCGGGCGGTCCGGCCCGTTCCTGGTGGTGACCATGGACGCGGCCGAGGAGACGCAGTCCCCGGGACCGCTGCTGGCCGGCGCGGGCCGGGTGGGCGTGGACCCGGAGATGCGGGTACGCGAGCTGTTCGGGCTCACCATCGAGGCCGAGCTGGTGCCCGCCTCGGCGGTGCTCGCCCCGTTGCGGCTGGTCAAGCGTCCCGAGGAGGTCGCGGCGATCGAGCGGGCGGCCGTGGCCGCCGGCGGGGTGCTGTGGCAGGCTCGGGAGCTGGCCTGGTTCGGCGCGACCGAGCGTGCGATGGCGACCGGGCTGCGCATCCTGGCGCTGGAGTCCGGGTGCGAGGAGGTGCTGTCGGTGCGGGTGGCGGCCGGCGAGCACACCGCCGGGCCCGGGCACCGGGCGGGCGACCGGGTGATCAACCCGGGGGACGCGCTGCTGGTGTCGCTGTGCGGGCGGTGGGACGGCTACTGCGCCGAGGTGGCGCGCGTCTTCGCCGTCGCCGAGCCGCCCGAGGACTTCGAGGCCATGTACTCGGTGGTGCTCGCCGCGCGGGAGGCGGCGCTGGAGGCGCTGCGGCTGTCGGCCGACCCGGCCGCGGCGGCCAAGGACGTCATCGACGGCAGCGGGTACGGCCGCTTCGCCGCCGCCCACGTGGGGCGCGGCCTCGGGCTGGGCCGCCGAGAGGGGCCGTGGCTCGGCCGGGACCGGCTGGAGCCGGGGATGACGTTCTGCCTGGAGCCGGCGATCTACGTGCCCGACCTGTTCGGCGCCCGAGTGGCCGACGTGGTCGCCTGCACCCAGGACGGCCCCCACGTCCTCAGCCGCGCCCCCCGCGACCTCCACGTCCTCGACCACTGACCCCCCGAG
>NZ_JABCPZ010000331.1 GCF_013283785.1 Nonomuraea antri | reverse complement strand
GTGCTGGTCAGCGCGGCCGGGGTGAGCGTGGTGGGGGCGTTCGACGGGGTGGCGACCGGGCGTGAGGCCCGGATCAAGGCCGCCGAGCAGCGTCTGCACCGGGCCAAGGACGTCCAGGAGACGGCTGCGCAGGCCGTACGCGATGGGGAGGAAGCGGTCGCCGAGGCGCAGCGGCGGCTGGAAGGGGCCAGGGCCGGGGTGCGGCTGGCCGGGATCGAGGCCAAGCTGGGCGAGCGGCGGGCCAGGCTGGCCGAGCTGAACGCCGCGATCGAGGAGCTGTCGCCGCAGGTCGCGGAGGCCGAGCGGGAGGCGGGGTCGCTCGACTTCCGCGCCAGGACGCGCGACATGGAGATCGAGCGGCTGGAGGGGCGCAGGCAGCGGCACGAGTCGGAGCGGTCGCAGGCCCGTGACCAGGAGGCGAAGGTCACGGCGGAGCGGGAGTCGCTGAAGCTCGCCGCGCTGGCCGCCGACTGGGGCGGCACGATCGCGACCGCTCGCGAGTGGGTGTCCGCGCTGCCGGAGGAGGAGCGTCCGCGCGCCGCCGAGGAGTGGTGGCGCATCGCCGAGCGGCACTTCGACCAGGCGTTGCGCGACACGTTCCCGGAGGAGGACGCCGAGATCCCGGAGGAGCTGAGCTTCCTGCTGAGCGAGCGGGGCGGCAGCACGGCGCGCGAGCAGGCCACGTTCGCGGCGGTGTGCGGCGCGCTGGCCTCCTACCTGCGGGGACAGGAGGAGTACGAGAAGCATCAGCGGCGGCAGATCGAGGCGCAGATCGTCTCCAGGCAGCGCGACCTGGCGGCGGCGGCCAGGGGCGCGGAGGAAGCGGCGCAGTCGACGGCCGTGCACCGGGCCGCGCTGACGGCGGCGATCAAGGCCAGGCTCACGCGGGTGGCGGAGGAGTTCGAGAAGCTCGACACCTCTTATGGCGGTTACGGCGCGACGCTGGAGTTCCCGGTGCCGCCCGCGCCGGCCGACCCGGAGCAGCGCTGGCAGTGGCGGGTGACGCCGAAGTGGCGGCGCGGCGAGGGGCAGGGGTTCGTGCCGTACAACCGGCGGGCCAACACCGCGCTCATGGACGAGAAGGCCGTCAAGCTGGTGTGCGCCGCGGCCATCGCGTCGTCCGGCGGCGGGCACCTGTGCCTGGTGCTCGACGAGCTGGGCCGCAACCTGGGCAAGGAGCATCGCCGGGAGGCGGTGGCGCTGTTCAGGCGGATCGGCGAGACGTACGGGATCACGGTGATCGGGGCGTTGCAGGACGACATGGAGCCGTACGCGATCGACGCCTGCGGGCAGTACATCAAGCTGCGGCGCTCGTCGGACGCCATGCCGTACAACGAGCCGCCGGTGATCGTCGGGCACGACCAGCACGCCGAACGGGTGCGGGCGCTGGCCGTGTACGTGGACCGAACCCCGGCCACTGCAATCTGACCGCACTCCGGCCACTGCCAGCTGAGCGCACCCCGGTCGCCACCGGGGTGCGCAGCGTCCGGGCAACCGCCGGCTGACCAGCGTCCGGGCAACCGCCGGCGCTGACCAGCGTCCGGACCACCGGGTCGGCCCGGTTTCAGCTGGTCGGCGGGCCGGTGTAGGAGGCGCGCAGGCGCAGCAGTTCGCCGCGTTCGTACTCCTCCATGGCGTGGGCCAGCCAGCCCACCGCCCTGGACACCGCGAACACCGCCTCGCCCGCGCCGCTCACCATCCCGCTCACCGCGACCAGTGTGGCCAGGGCGAAGTCGATGTTGCGGTCGGGGAGGCGGCGCCGGCGCATCTCGCCGAGCACCGCCTGTGCGGCGGCGATCCGCCCGTGCCCCGGCGCGGCCCGCTCGACCAGGTCGAGCAGGAGCGCGCCGCGGGCGTCGCCGCTCTTGTACACGCTGTGCCCGAAGCCGGGGATGCGTTCGCCGCGCCGCACCCGTCCGGCGATCGCCCGGCTCGCCTCGCCCGGCTCCGGCACCTCGGCGAGCAGGCGTTCCGCGCCGTACGACGCGCCGCCGTGCAGCGGGCCGCCGAGCACGCCGAGCCCGGTGAGCACCACCGCGTACGGGTCGGCCTTGGCGGAGGCGGCGACCCTGGCGGCCAGCGTGGACGCGGCCAGTTCGTGGTCGGCGAGCAGCACGAGCGCGGCGCGCAGGGCGTGGAGCAGCGCGGGCGTGGCCGGGTGCGGGCACAGCCGCGACCAGAGCCGTTCGGCGATGGAGTCACCACTCGGCTCGCTCAGCCGTGGCAGCGCGTCGACCAGCCCGGCGATCATGCGGCGGCCGGTGGCGGCCACGGAGGCGGGGTCGAGGTGGTGGCGCAGCGAGTCGGACGCGCCGAGCACCGTGGTGATCACCTGGAGGCGGTCGAGTGGCAGCAGGTCGGCGGGCAGCCCGCGCTGCGCCGCGACGGCCGCGCGCAACGCCTCCCGCTCGCACCACCAAACTCCCACGTCGGCCTCGGGACGGTCGCCGGTCCACAGCCATTCCGCGACCGGTTCGAAGTCGCGGGTGACCGCCAGTTCCAGGGCGTCCACCCCCCGGTAGTACGGCCGATCCACCCCCAGCGCCGTCACCGCAGACTCGATGACCAGCTCGGGAGGCTGGTTGCGGGGCCGCCCGCGCCGGGCCAGCCGCTCGACCTCCTCGGCCGAGAACAGGCTGCGCCGCCCGTCTTCCGCGTGCCGCCGGGCGAGCACCCCCCGGCTCACGTACGCGTACAGCGTGGCGGGTTTCACGCCGAGCCGTTCGGCGGCCGTGGCCGCGTCGATCCACTCCACCCCAGCCTCCAACATTGATGAAAATCAATATTGATCCATGTTGAGAGGCCATGTCAACGTGGAGACATGCCCAAGGTTCATTTCCTCGACGTGACCAACCGCGACGGCGTCCAGACGGCCAGGACCGGCCTGTCGAAGTTCGGCAAGACCATGGTCAACTTCTATCTGGCCAAGCTCGGCGTGGCGCAGTCCGAGATCGGGTTCCCGTTCCTGTTCCACGAGGTCCCGTACGTCAAGGCGCAGGTGGCGCTGGCCCGGGCGGGCGCGTTCGGCGGGCTGCGGCTGTCCGGCTGGTGCCGTGGCGTGGCGCAGGACGTGGAACAGGCCGCGCCGCTCGGCCTGGAGCACTACAACCTGTCCATCTCCACGTCCGACTACATGATCCAGAACAAGTTCCGCGGCCGGCTCGACCGGCAGGCGATCATCAGGGAGATGACCGCCGCCGTCCGCGCCGCCAAGCAGGCGGGCGCGCTGACCGTCGGGGTCAACGCCGAGGACGGCTCCAGGACGGACGACGGTTTCCTGCTGGAGTTCGCGCTGGCCGCCAAGGAAGCGGGCGCGGACCGGGTGCGTTACTGCGACACGATCGGCGGCGACACGCCCGACAGGATCCGCGAGCGCTTCGCCAAGCTGGCCGCCGCGACGTCGCTGCCGGTGGAGACTCACTGCCACAACGACCTGGGGATGGCCGTGGCCAACTCGATCTCGGGCGCGCTCGGCGACCTGGAGGCCGGCCAGGACGCCTGGATCAACACGTGCGTGAACGGCATCGGCGAACGTTCGGGCAACGCGGACCTGCTGTCCACGATCCTGGCGTTCCGTCACGGGTTCGGACTGAACGCGGAGATCGGCGACCCGCTCGACCTGTCGTGGGCCCGGCGGTTCGGGCTGTGGGCGAGTTACGCGTTCGGGCAGCCGCTGCCGTACAACCAGGTGGGGGTGGGGCGCAACGCGTTCGCGCACGAGTCGGGCATCCACGCCGACGGCGCGCTGAAGGACCACGGCAACTACGAGCTGTACGACGAGGCCTCGCTCGGCCCGTTCCCGGAAGACCGGCACGCGCGGCCCGGCCGGGTGGTGCTGACCGGCGAGTACGGCGGCAAGGCCGGGTTCAGGCACGTCATGGACGGGCTCGGCGCCGAGGTCACGGACGAGGACCTGACGTTCCGGCTGGTCCAGCTCTGCAACGCGATGACGGGCAGGCCGCTCACGGACGACGAGTTGCGCCTGATCGCGGCCTACCCGCGGGAGCTGTCCCTGTTGTTCCCCGGCCAGACGGCCTGACCGCTACAGGCCAGACAAGCCGGCCGTGACGGGACAGGCTGCCGGACCGCTACGGGCCGGACAGTCTGACCGCTACGGACCGGACAGTCTGGCCGTCACGAGCCAGGCCGCCCAAGCGCTACGCGGCGCGGTCGAGCCTGGTCTGGGTCTCGGCCACGGCCGCGCGGAAGTCCTCCTCCGGGTGCTCGATCGCGCTGAGCTGCACCGCCTCCCGTCGGAAGAACATCGACAACGTCCAGTCGGCCAGCACCCGCGCCTTGTGGTTGACCGTCGGCACCCACGCCAGGTGGTAGGCCCGGTGCGCCAGCCAGCCGAGGAAGCCGGTCAGCTTGATCCGGTACACCTGCGCGACCCCCTGGTGGTGCCCGAGCCCGGCCACCGAGCCGAGGTAGGCGTGCCGGTACGGCTTGAGCGCGCGTCCCCTGACGTAGGCGACAAGGTTGCGGGCCAGCAGCTTGGCCTGGCGGACCGCGTGCTGGGCGTTGGGCGCGGTGAACTCGCCCGGCCTGGTCAGGTCGGGCACGGCCGCGCCGTCACCGGCGGTGAAGGCGTCGGTGAGCCCGGCCACGGTCAGGTACTCGGTCGCGGTGAGGCGTCCGATGGCGTCCACGGGCAGGCCGCTGGCCGCGGCGAGCGGGTTCGGCCGGCCGCCCGCGGCCCAGACGATCGTGCCGGCGTCCAGCTCGGTGCCGTCGTCGAGCGTCGCGACGCCGCCTTCCGCCGAGGTGAGCCTGGTGTCGAGCCGGACGTCCACGCCCCGCTCGCGCAGCGCCTTCGCGGTCCACGTGCCCAGGTCCTCGTGCAGTTCGGGCAGGATGCGACCGGTGGCCTCGACCAGGGTCCAGCGCAGGTCGGCCGGCTCGATGCCGGGGTGGTAGCGCACGGCCTCGTCGGCCAGCCCCTGCATCTCGGCCAGCGCCTCCACGCCCGAGAACCCGCCGCCGACCACGACGAACGTCAGCGCGCGGCGGCGTACCTGCTCGTCGTCGGTCGAGGCGGCGGCGGCGAGCTGCGCGAGCACGTGGTTGCGCAGGTGCACGGCCTCGCCCACGGTCTTGAAACCGACGGCGTGCTCGGCCAGCCCGGGGATGGGCAGCGTCCGGATGATCGACCCGGCCGCCATCACCAGGATGTCGTAGTCAAGGGTCCTGGCCGGGCCCTGCACGGGCTGGAACTCGGCGGTGCGGGCGCCGTGGTCGACGCGCGTCACCCGTCCGGTCAGCACCCGCACGCCGGGGAGCACCCGGTGCAGCGGGGCCACCACGTGGCGCGGCTCGATCGCGCCGCCCACCGCCTCGGCGAGGAACGGCTGGTACGTCATGTACCCCCGCGGGTCGACCACGGTGACGCTCACCTCGCCCTTGCGCACCAGCTTCCGCAGCCCCATCGCGGTGTACATACCGACATAACCGCCGCCAACGATCAGGATGTTCTTCCGCATGGCCCGTCTCCTCTCGGGTTCGTCGCTACAAGGACGAAACAGGCCACCCGTTTGTGACATCCCGCCAGAAATCAAATCAGAGACTGGAATCCCCGGTCTCGGGCGCCACCCACCACGCCGCCGCCGTGGCACAGGCCACCTACCTGGTGGCTCGGGGCGAGGATCAAGAGCTCAGGGCGAGGGGCAAGAGCGCGCGGCGAGGGTCAAGGGTGCGGTCCGGCCGGGAGTGGCGTGTCCAGTCGCGCCACGATCCTGCCCAGCACCTCACCCAGCTGAGCCAGGTCGTCCCCGGCCGCCGCCTCCAGGCGGGCCCGCTCGCCCGCGACCGCCGCGCTCCAGCGGCGCAGCGTGGTGCGCCCGCGCGCGGAGATGAAGATGAGCACCCGGCGCCGGTCGGTGTCGTCGACGCGCCGGTAGACCAGCCCGCGCGAGATCAGCCGATCGACGATCTTGGTGACGGTGGGCGCGGCCAGGATGACGTGCTCGGCCACCTGGGTCATCGGATGGCCCTTGCCGTCGGCGAGCAGCCCCAGCACCCGCCATTGGTCCACCGTGCCGTCGACCGAGTCGAGTGCCGCCGCGATGCGCTGCGTGAACTGCCGTTCCACCAGGGTGAGCAGGCGTGCTGTCTCCATCTTCACTCCACTTTAACAGTTCACGCGGAAAAACTTCGCGGATAAAGTGTTCCGGAGGAACCTGCCATGGAAACGCTCTCGGTAGCCCTGGTGATACCACTGCAGGGGCCGGCCGGCATCTTCGGCCCGTCCTGTGAGCTGTGCGCCCGGCTGGCCGCCGAGGAGATCAACGCCGGGTCCGGGCTGCTGGGCAGAGAGCTCGTCTTCACCGTGGTCGACGGCGGCCTGCCGCCGCGCCGGGTGGCGGCCGAGGTGGACCGGCTGATCAGCGCGGGTGAGGTCGACGCCGTCACCGGCTGGCACATCTCCGCGGTACGCCAGGCCGTCGCGCCGCGCATCGCCGGCCGCGTGCCGTACCTGTACACCCCGCTGTACGAGGGCGGCGAGCACACGCCGTGGGTGTTCCTGACCGGCGAGACCCCGGCGCGCCAGCTCCGCCCGGCGCTGCGCTGGATGGCCGAGGAACTGGGCGTGCGCCGCTGGATCATCGTCGGCGACGACTACGTCTGGCCCAGGGAGTCGGCCAGGGCCGCGCGCCGCTACGTGCGCGAGTCGCGCGGCGAGATCGTCGGCGAGTTCTACGTGCGGCTGGGCACCGAGGACTTCGGTGACTGCCTGCGCGCGATCGCCGCCTCCCCCTGCGAGGGCGTGCTCATGCTGCTGGTCGGCCAGGACGCCGTCGCCTTCAACCGGGCCTTCGCCGCGGCCGGGCTCGACCGCGACCACCTGCGCTTCAGCCCGCTCATGGACGAGAACATGCTGATGGCCACCGGCCCGGCCAGCACCCGCGGGCTCTACTCGGCGGCCGGGTTCTTCGAGGGCCTGGGCACCGCCGGCAGCCTCGACTTCGGCGGCCGCTACCACGCCAGGTACGGCCCCGACGCGCCGACGCTCAACAGCATGGGCGAGTCGTGCTTCGAGGGGGTCAGGCTGCTCGGCGAACTGCTCAACCGGGCCGGACGGCTCGACATGCCCAGCATCTACCGCTGCGCCGAGGGGCTGGCGTACGAGGGTCCGCGCGGCACGGTCCGGCTCCGCGATCACCACCTGGACCAGGCGGTGTTCCTCGCCGAGGCGGTCGGCATGGATTTCCACGTGCTCCAGCAGCTCTGACCCCCTTGACAACGCTTCCTGAAGGAATAGTTTCTGTGTGAAGTAGTTCGATCGTCTCCGCAGGCAGACGGCCACGAGAGGTGAGAGCGATGGCCAGTGTCGGCCTTCTCTACGTGGGCGCCGTGCTGTTCGTCAACGCGATGATGCTGCTCGGCAAGGTGGACGGCAGAGCCGCGGCCGTGCTCAACCTGTTCGTCGGCGGCTTGCAGGTCGTGTACCCGACCATCATCATCGCCACCGCCGGCGGCGACCCGGCGACGATCATGGGGGCGTCCGGGATCTACCTGTTCGGCTTCACCTACCTGTACGTGGGCATCGGCCTGCTCGCCGGGCTCGACACCACCGGCGTCGGCTGGTTCTCGCTGTTCGTCGCGATCGCGGCGCTGGTCTACGCCGCGCACAACGCGTTCGTGACGCGGGACTACCCGTTCGCGGTCATCTGGGTGTTGTGGTCGTTCCTGTGGCTGCTCTTCTTCCTCGTACTCGGCCTCGGACGGGCCGAGCTGACCCGATACACCGGCTGGGTGACGCTGATCGAAGCCTGGCTGACCGCGGTGCTGCCCGCGTTCCTCCTGCTCACCGGGCGCTACACCGCTTCGGCCTGGTTCGCCGTCGCCCTGGCGGCCGTCTGCGTCGCCGCGTTCGCCGCGCTGTGGCTGCGCGGCCGCCGGCCGAGCCTTCTCCAAGAACGGGAGCCGTCCCATGCCTGACGTCGTCTTCTCCGTCGACCAGTCCCGATCCATGCGCGACCAGGCCGTGCCAGGGCACAACCGGTGGCATCCGGACGTCCCGGCCGCGGCCACCGTCCGGCCCGACTCCTCGATCCGCATCGAATGCCGCGAATGGACCGACGGCCAGATACTCAACAGCGACACCGCCAAGGACGTCCGCGACGTGGACCTGTCGGTGGCGCACATGCTCAGCGGCCCGGTCGCGGTGGAGGGCGCCGAGCCGGGCGACCTGCTCGTGGTCGACATCCTGGACCTCGGTCCCGTCCCCCAGCAGGTCGGCGACGCGCCCGGCCAGGGCTGGGGCTACACCGGCATCTTCGCCCGCGAGAACGGCGGCGGCTTCCTGACCGATTACTACCCGGACGCGTACAAGGCGATCTGGGACTTCCAGGGCCAGGTCACCACCTCACGCCACCTGCCCGGCGTGCGCTTCACCGGCATCACCCACCCCGGTCTGTTCGGCACCGCGCCCTCCCACGAGCTGCTGGCCAAGTGGAACGAGCGCGAGCTCGCGCTCATCGCCACCGACCCCAACCGGGTGCCGCCGCTCGCCCTGCCGCCGCTGGAGCAGGGCGTGCTCGCCGGGACGCTGTCCGGCGCCGACCTGGAGCGCGTCGGCAGGGAAGGCGCCCGTACGGTGCCCGCCCGCGAGAACGGCGGCAACCACGACATCAAGAACTTCTCCCGCGGCTCGCGCGTCTTCTACCCGGTGCACGTGCCCGGCGCCAAGCTGTCGGGCGGCGACCTGCACTTCAGCCAGGGCGACGGCGAGATCACCTTCTGCGGCGCGATCGAGATGGGCGGCTTCATCGACATGCACGTCGACCTGATCAAGGGCGGCATGCAGAAGTACGGCATCACCACCAACCCGGTCTTCATCCCGGGCAACGTCGAGCCGCGCTACACCGAGTTCCTGTCGTTCATCGGCATCTCCGTCGACCACCAGGAGAACAAGAACCACTACAACGACGCGACCCTCGCCTACCGCAACGCGTGCCTGAACGCGGTCGAGTACCTCAAGACGTTCGGCTACAGCGGGGAGCAGGCGTATCTGCTGCTCGGCGCGGCGCCCATCGAGGGGCGGGTCAGCGGAGTGGTGGACATCCCCAATGCGTGCTGCTCGCTCTACCTGCCGACGGGGATCTTCGACTTCGACATCAAGCCCACGGCGGAGGGCCCGCGCCGCGCCGACCGCGGCCGCTGCGCCGTCGCCACCTGATCCCTTCACCCCACACCC
>NZ_JABCPZ010000330.1 GCF_013283785.1 Nonomuraea antri | reverse complement strand
GGCGCGGGTTGGCAACGGATACGAACTGCGGGCAAATATCCGAGTCAGGATCCTTTCGTGCGCGTAATGTGGATCACATGCTGATTGTCGTAGCAGGATCGACAGGCCTGATCGGCAGGGCATTGGTTTCCGAGCTTCGCGCGGCGGGTCACAAGGTACGCAGACTCGTCCGGCGCGAACCGGCGGCGGAGGACGAGTACTTCTGGGATCCCCCGTCCGGCATCATGGCGGAAGACGTGTTCGACGGCGTCGAGGCCGTGGTCAACCTGTGCGGTTCGTCGGTGCAGGGCCGCTGGAACGCGGCACGCAAGCGGCAGATCCGTGACAGCCGCATCGAGCCGGCCAGGCTGCTGGCCGGGGCCGTCGCGAAGTACGGTGTCCCGACGCTGCTCAACGCCTCCAGCGTGAGCTTCTACGGCGACACCGGCGACGCGCCGGCCGACGAGGATTCTGGCCGCGGCGAGGGGTTCCTCGCCCAGATGGTGGTCGACTGGGAGGCGGCGACCAGCGCGGCGAGCGACGCGGGCAGCCGGGTCGCGCTGCTGCGCACCGGTCTCGTGCTGGCGCCCGACTGCGGGCTGCTCAGCACGCTCAGGCCGATGGTCAGGTTCGGGCTCGGCGGGCGGCTCGGCGACGGCGGGCAGTACGTGGCCTGGATCAGCCTGACCGACCAGGTGGCCGCGATCAGGTTCCTCCTCGACCACGGCGAGGTCGGCGGGCCGGTCAACCTGGTCGCGCCGGGCCCGGTGACCAACGCGGAGCTCACCGAGGCGCTCGGCCGGGCGATGGATCGCCGGGTGGTCCTGACCGTGCCCGAGCCGGTGGTCCGCCTGGTGCTCGGGGAGTCGGCCGACGAGCTGGCGCTCATCAGCCTGCGGATCACGCCGCGGGTGCTCGGCGAGTCGGGGTACGCCTTCCGTCACACCGACTTCGCCGCCGCGCTCGCCGAGGCCCTGTGATCCGGCCGAGGTTCGAGGCCGGGCGGCCGATCGGCGTCCGGTAGTCCTTCGGGGCCGGGCCCGCCGGTCGCCCGGCGGCCCGGCCCCCCTTTCCCGCCCGCGCGGCGCATGGGTCATCGCGCGGCGGCGGCCAGCCGGGAGGCGGGCAGGTAGCGCGTCTGGGCGTGCGGCTCCTTGCCGAAGGCGAACATCTTGACCGGGTCGATGCGCAGCACGACCGCGGGGTGTCCGGCCACTTCGGCGACGCCGTCGCCGAGCTCAAGGCTCCAGCTGTTGTGCGCGCCGTACTTGCGGTCGAACGCGTCCACGACGACCCGCAGCGACTCGACGTCGGTGATCACGGTGGCGTGACCCTCGACGACCACGTCGAGGCCCTTGGTCCACTCGTTGTTCCCGGTCGTGATCGCGACCTTGCCGCTGTGCTCGAGGTTGCGCATCTTCTGCTCGAACGACGCGGTGGTGAAGTACATGACGTCGTCGTGCCACACCGCGACCACCGGCGTCACGTGGGGGCGGCCGTCGGCGCGGACGGTCGTCAGCCAGAACAGCTCGGACTCCTCCAGCAGCCGCAGGGTCTGCTCCCACGGCGTGGGCTCGGCCCCCGGCTCACTGACGCGCGGGTCCAGCTGGGCGGTGGGATGGGTGGTTGGCATCACGTTTCCTTTCTGCCGAGCGACGATCTCGAATGAAATATGAACGGTGGTGCCCTTTTCTCCGGACATGACGCTACGGCCGGCTCGGCGGCCCTTCAACGGCCTTCCGATCAGGTCTGCTTCTCGTATTCGACAGGGGAATTCACCGCCGGAGGATCCCATAAGGAAGCCTTATTGCACCCCCGTTGTCCGGCAGGTGTCCCGCGCTTAGCGTGAAACGCGACCATTTCAGCACCAGTCGGATTGAGCGAAGGGGGCCAGCGTGAAGTACGGGATATATCCCGCCTACATCAGCGGCCGAGACATCACCGGCGAAGACCCACGGTTCGTGCACACCATCACCGCTCGGGCCCTCATCGAGGACACCTTTCCGAGCCTGCGGCTCAAGCGCGACCTCGACCTGGGAGTGACCAGCCCGCAGGAGGCCGGGGACCGGGTCGCCGGCGCGTGCGTCGTCGCCGACGATGCCATGACGGCGATGGCGCTCGAATCGGCAGCCCGCGCCGCCCCCGCCTGGCGCCGCTTCCCGGTGGCCGAGCGGCTGGAGATCGGCTACCGCATCGTGGACCGGCTCATGCGGCACGTGGCGCCGCTCGTGGACATCCTGGTCGCCGAGGGCACACCGCGGTCCATGGCCGAGGGCATGATCAGCGGGCTGCCGTACACGAGCTGGAGCCGCGAGACCCTCGAATGGTGTGCCGGGCAGACGCGGTTCGAGCACCGCGACGGCGCGCGCGAGCTGGTCCTGCGGCGCGTGCCCGACGGCGTGGTGTGCATCAACCCGCCGCAGAACGCCGCGACCGTGAACGCGCTCAACGGCCTGACCGCGCTGCTCGCCGGCAACACGGTGGTCGTGCGCGCCCCCCGCGGGGTGGCGCTGAGCTGCATGTACGCCATGCGTGAGGTGGTGGCGCCGGTGCTGGAGGAGGCCGGGGCGCCGGCCGGCACGCTCAACGCGCTGTGCGGCCCGCCGGCCCTGGACGCCTGGCTGGCCAGCGAGCACGTCGACGACATCATCTACTTCGGCGGCAGCAAGAAGGGCCTGGAGTTCGAGCGCGAGTGCATCGCGGCGGGCAAGAAGCCGATCCTGGAGCTGGCCGGCAACGACTGCTGCGTGGTGTGGCGCGACGCCGACCTGGACGCGGCCGTGGAGACCGTCACCCAGTTCTTCATGAACTCCGGCCAGATCTGCAACGTGCCCAACCAGGTGGTGGCCCACCCGGCCATCGCCGACGAGCTCATCGAGCGGCTGGTCGAGGCGACCAAGAAGATCCAGCCAGGCTACCCGGACGAGGCGGGCGTGGTGCTCACGCCGGTGCTCGGCGTGGACTGGTTCTACGGCTGCCTGGGCGAGGCGCTGGCCAAGGGCGCCAAGCTGGTGCACGGCGGACGCCGGCTGGAGGTGGACGGCTCGCCGTCCGACACCGGCTTCTTCCTGGAGCCCAGCATCGTGCGCGTCGACGGGCTGCGCGACGCCAGGTCGCTGTCGGTGGTGCGCGACGAGACGTTCTTCCCGCTGCTGCCGATCATCGTGCCCGGCGCGGGCGCCTCCGACGACGCCCTGTTCGACGAGGTGCTGTCGTTCGTCAACAGCAACGTGTACGGGCTGCGCAACTCGTTCTGGTCCACCGACCCGGCCACCATCGAGCGTTTCCTGGACGGCGCCGTCAACGGCGGCAACCTCAAGATCAACGACTCGCACAGCGGTTTCGTCCCCTTTCTCCCCAACCAGGGCGGGAACGGTCTCACCGGCGGCGCCTTCGGGGAGGCCAGCCACCCCATGCTGCGTACCACGCGCCTGCAGGGCGTCAGCATCGCCCGGCCGGCGCACTGAGGAGGAGCACCCATCATGACATCACGCACGTTGAAAGCCTGGGTGCCGGCGCCGGCCGCCGAGGTGATCACGCGGCTCGGCGACGACCGGGCCTTCCCCTCCTACGCCGCCGACCTCGTGTCGGTGTCCGACGCCGGCGACGGGCTGAGCCGGTGGGTGCTCGCCTTCCGCGGCGGCACCGCCACCTGGACCCAGCGCAGCCGGGCCGCCAAGCCGAACCGGATCGAGTTCGTGCAGGTCGACGGGGACTTCCAGGGCTTCGGAGGCGCGTGGACGGTGACGGAGCTCGACGGCGGCTGCGAGGTCGCCTACGAGGTGGGCTACCGCACGAGCGTGCCGCATCTCGCGGGCGCGATCGACTCGGCCGTCGGCCGGGTCCTGGTCCGCACCGCACACCAGATCATCTCGGCCGTCGGCGGCCCGGCCCGGGTCACGGCCGGCGGTCACCATTTGCGCGACCTGCCGGAAGGCGTGCCGAGCGCTCGATGAGCCGCACGCCTCGATTCCGACGGGAAACCCGGAACACGAGAAAGAAGCGATCAATGAAGCAAGTCTGCGTCATCGGAGCCGGTTCGTCCGGGCTTCCCGTCTGCCAGGTCCTGCACGAACGCGGTATCGCCTTCGATTGTTACGAGGCCGGCTCGGAGGTCGGCGGTAACTGGCGTTACCTCAACGACAACGGAATGTCCTCGGCGTATCGGTCCTTACACATCAACACCTCCCGAAAACTCACCGAATACCGCGCCTACCCGATGCCGGCGGAATATCCGGCCTATCCGAGCCACGTGCAGATGGCCCGCTATTTCGACGACTACGTCGCCCATTTCGGCTTCCGTGACTCGATCCTGTTCCGCACCGAGGTCACCCGGGTGGAGCCGGCCGCCGGCGGCGGCTGGAACGTGACCTCGCTCGACCGCGGCACCGGCGAGGAGACCGTCCGGCACTACGAGACGGTGATCGTGGCCAACGGCCACCACTGGGACCCCCGCTACCCCGAGCCCGTGTTCCCCGGCGCGGAGACCTTCACCGGCACCCAGCTCCACTCGCACCACTACCGGGTGCCCGACGAGTACGCGGGCAAGCGGGTGCTGGTGGTCGGCTTCGGCAACTCCGCCTCCGACATCGCGGTGGAGACCAGCGCGATCTCCGAGCGCACGTTCCTGTCGACGCGCCGCGGCGGTTACGTCTTCCCCAAGTTCATGTTCGGCCACGCCAGCGACGACCTCATCAGCCCGTTCCTGACCATGGTGCTGCCGCGCGAGATGCAGCGGTGGATCATGGCGGGCCTGCTGAAGGTGACGACCGGCAAGGTGACCGACTTCGGGCTGCCCAAGCCGGATCACAAGCTGTTCAACGCCCACCCGACCGTCTCGGAGTCGCTGCTCCCGCGGCTCGGGCACGGTGACATCACGGTCAAGCCGAACATCAGCCGCTTCGACCGCGGCACGGTGCACTTCGTCGACGGCAGCAGCGAGGCCATCGACGCGGTCGTCTGGTGCACCGGATACAAGATCAGTTTCCCGTTCCTCGACGAGGGCGTCATCGCGCCGACCGACAACGACGTCTCCCTGTTCCACCGGGTGGTCGACCCGCGTCACCCCGGGCTGTTCTTCGTCGGGCTGTTCCAGCCGCTGGGCGCGACCACGGTGCTGGCCGAGGCCCAGTCGGCGTGGGTGGCCGACCTGCTGGACGGCACGGCCGCGCTGCCGTCGCCGGAAGAGATGTACCGGGAGATCGCCCGGTACAAGAAGAGGCTCGCCAAGCGCTACGTGGCCTCCAAGCGCCACACCATCCAGGTGGACCACTACCCGTACCTGGCCGAGTTGCGCCGTGCGCGGCGTGACGGGGTCAGGTACGCGAAGCGGTCCGCATCCGCCGGCGCGGGCGCGAGGCCCGCGTCCACGTCCAGAATCGAGACCGTCATGAGTCAGACGTCAGAGAGCTACCGGCCCGAAGAGGCCTCGATCCGCATCGACGCCGACCCCGGCCTGGTGTGGGACCTCATCAGCGACGTGCGCCTGATGGGCCAGTGGAGCCCCGAGTGCCGCCGCTGCATCCCGCTCGGCGGCAAGCGCGGCGTCGGCGCCCGCTTCATCGGCGTCAACCGGCGCGGCTGGGTCGTGTGGGTGACAATGAACGAGGTCGAGACGTCCGAGCGCGGCAAGTCGTTCGGCTGGCTCACCCGTACCAACGGGGTGCGCTGGAGCTACCGCCTGGAGGCCGACGGCGACGGCACGATCATCACCGAGACCTGGGACGTCTCGGGGCAGAGCGAGGGCCAGCGCAAGCGCACCGCCTCGTTCGCGAACATGGCGCTCGGCGGGTACGAGGGCCACACGGAGGAACTGCGTGACGGCATGTTCAAGACGCTCGAGCGGTTGAAGGAGACCGCCGAGCGGCTCAGCCAGGCGCAGCGGGCCGAGAACGCGGTCGCGGCCGCGGCCTCGCAGGCGGGCTGACCACGCGCATCCCCGACCGACCTCCGGGCACTCGCCGGTGGGGCCACGCCCCACCGGCGACCGGCCGTTACGGCCACCCCGGAAATGTCGGAGGCGGACGATATTCTCGCGACGTGCTGTGCACGAGCGACGACCTGCAACGGCGACCCGCCCCGGCCGGGGCGGGAGATCTGGTGAGACGACGATGATCGACGAAAAGACCGACGACAACATCCTGCACTGCACCACCATCGAGGAGTTCACCGCCTGGATGGAGGACAATCACCACACGGCCGACGAGATCTGGATCGCGCTCCCCAAGAAGGGCACGCCGGTGCCTTCGATCAGCAGGTCCGAGGCGCTCGACGTGGCGCTGTGCTACGGCTGGATCGACGGCAAGGCCTATTCGGGCAACGTCCCCGACGGGTGGTGGGCGCAGCGGTTCTCGCCGCGCCGGCCGCGCAGCCCCTGGTCGAAGATCAACTGCGCCAAGGTGGAGGCGCTGATCGCCGAGGGGCGCATGCGCCCGGCCGGGATGGAGCAGATCGAGCAGGCCAAGGCCGACGGCCGGTGGGCGGCCGCCTACGCGCCGCAGAGCACCGCGGAGGTCACGCCCGAGCTGCAGGCGGCGCTCGACGCCTCCCCCGCCGCGGCGGCCGCGTTCGCCGCGCTCAGCAAGAGCAACCGGTACCAGATGCTGCTCACGCTGCAGAAGCTGAAGAAGCCCGAGACGGTCACGCGGCGCATCGTCGACTACATCGAGCGGCTGGAGAACGGCGAGTCGGTCATCGGCCCCCGCAAGAAGTCCTGAGGCCGGGCGCGCGGCGGGCCGGCTTCGGCGTTTGAAGTCCCGAGCCTGGGCCGGCTTCACTCGCCGGGCAGGCGCAGTTCGGGGATCCGCTGACCGCGGCGGGCGGCCTCCCTCGTCAGGCGGGGCCGCAACACCCGGGCGCTGCTCATGAGCTTGAGCATTTGCCGCAGCGCGCTCCCGCTCAGGCTGAAGTCGCCGAGCGCCCGTTCCACCCGCACGTGCACGCCACCGGCGACCGGCGTGGCCTCGCCGACCAGGACCACGTTGTCCTGGCTGTTCATGTCCTCGTCGAAGGAGTGGAAGGTCAGGCAGGCCCGGCCGCGGGCGATCACGCCGATCGGCCCGGTACGCACCACGAAGCCGTCGGCCACCCGTTCGGCGCCGAGGGTGCGCAGCGGCAGCGGCCAGCCGTCGACGTCGGTCACGGTCAGCACCGGCGCGCCGTGCCTGACGGCCTGGTCGGCACGCGGCCGCCAGTCGGCGGGCGGCGGTAACCAGCCGGGCGCGTCACTGCCCGGCGGCCCCGGGTCGGACGGCGGCGCGACCACGTCCCCGGCGGCCTCCCAGCGGCTCGGTGGCGCGTCGAGCCGGCCGCCCGGCCACCACAGGATGCGCAGCGGCGTCACCTCGATCCAGATCCGCGTCCAGTACCAGGCCTGGCGGCGCAGCAGGAAGCGCGGCTGGCGGCCCAGCGCGCCGGGATACTTGGCCTCGACCGCGCTGACGTAACGGTCGGTGTTGGCCTGCAGGTCGGCGTCGCGTACCGTGGCCAGCCCCTGCACCAGCACGGTCGGCGGATCGGCCAGCCCGGTGCCGGTGGGGTCGGAGAACAGCAGCGCGACCCGCGGATCGCGCCTGGCCCGCTCGGCCTTCGACGGGTAGCTCAGGCCGGTCGTCAGGTCCAGCGTGCGGCCGTCGGCTCCGACGAACGGGCCCACCGGCCAGGTGATGGGCGCGCCCGAGCGGGTCAGGCCGGCGTACTCGCAGGTGACCCACTTCTCGAAGACGGGCAGCAACTCGCGGGGCCAGCGCCCGTGCTCGACGCTGCCGTCCGCGGCGGGGGACATCTGAGGCATGGTGCGTTCCTTTCGCTCGGGATCCCAGGATGCCGCCGCGCACTTTGAGTTCACTTGGAGCGGGGACGCACGACCACTTGGAACGATCACACGCGCGGAGCGGGACCGACCGTCTACCGGGAACGATGGCACGTGGAGCAGGACCCACCGACCACCCGGGGCCATCGCGCCCGTCGGTCGCGGCCATCAGCCACTCGGAACGATCTCCCCCGTGATACGGGGCCCGCCGACTACCCGGAACGAGCGAGCGCGTCGGTCGCGGCCACCGACCACCCGGAACCATCGCGTGCGTCGGTCGGGGCCCCGGCTACCGGGTCCGATCTCGCCCGTGACACAGGGCCCACCAGCCCACTCGGAACGGCTCCGAATGTCATTCCTCAGGGACTTGGGTGTTGAGTTGAACTCAACTAACATCGGTGATGTGCAGGAACCTCTGTCCGATCGCGCCGCCACCACGCGTCGGCGCATACTCGAAGCCGCCGCGGCCGAGCTCATCGAGACCGGTGACGTCGAGGTCGCGGCCGTCGCCCGGCGGGCCAGGCTCAGCGTCGGCCTGCCCTACCGCTACTTCGGCACCCGCAGCGGCCTGATGAGCGCGCTGCTCGCCGACTTCTACGAGCGGCTCGTGACCGAGACCGTGCTCGGCCACTTCGCCGGCCACACCTGGCTCGACCGCTGGCGCGCCCAGCTCACCCGATGGGTCGACTGGGTCTACGACGAACCGCTCGCGCCCGTCGTGCTCGGCCGGATGGTCGGCGACGCCCAGGTGGCGGCCATGGAGGCGCACTGCGCCAAGCAGGTCATCGCACTCGGCGCCCAGCACGTCGCCGCAGGTCAGGCCGAGGGCGCCGTGACCGGCGGACGCGATCCGGAGCTGATGTCGGCCGCGGTGGTCGGCGGGATGCGCGCGGTCCTGGCGATCGTCCTCGACCAGGATCCTCGTCCCGAGCGGGCGGCCGTGCTCCAGGAGATCTGGGAGTTCACCACAGCCGCGCTCGGCGCCGCCCGCGTGGGTGCGCCATGACCGGCGGCGGGATCGGGGGCGGAGTCGCCGGTGGGGTCGGCCGCGTAACCGGCGGCGGGACCGCCGGTCGGGTCGCCGGTGGGAGCGGGAGTGGGGGCGGCGGTGGGAGCGGCGGCGGGGTCATGTCCGCGCTGCATCGGGACGGGTTCGTCGTGCTGCGCGACCTGCTCGATCCGACCGCCTGCCGCCGCATCCGGGCCGAGCTCACGCCGCTGCTCGGGCCCGCCGACCGTGATCCCTTCCGGTGGCGTCACGTCCGGCGCGCGTACGGGGTGCTGCACAACACCCGCACCGCGGACGCGCTCATCGACCATCCCCGGGTGCTCGCCCTCGTCGGCAGGCTGCTGCTGCCCAACTTCCTGTTGTCGCAGCTCGAGGTGGTGGAGGTGGCCCCCAGCGCCACCGCCCGGTCCCCCGGCCATGAGCTGTCTCTTATACACAAC
>NZ_JABCPZ010000032.1 GCF_013283785.1 Nonomuraea antri | reverse complement strand
CGCCTTCCCTGCACGCCTCCCCGCCCTGTCCTCCTCCCACACCCACCGCCCGGGGACGGGCACCGGGCCGTTGTGTGAACGCCGGGGTGTGAACGGGCCGCGGGATCACGCCTGCCGGACGGAACCGTCGGTGGGGCGGAATAGACTCTGCGCGTGGCTGGGCGGATCCGTGATGTCGATATTGCACTCGTGCGTGAGCGATCACCGATCGCCGATGTGATCGGCGAGCACATCCAGTTGCGCGGCGCCGGAGGTGGCAACCTCAAGGGGCTGTGCCCGTTCCACGACGAGAAGAGCCCGTCGTTCAACGTCACGCCAGAGCGCGGGATGTACTTCTGCTTCGGCTGCTCCGAGGGCGGCGACGTGATCACGTTCGTCGAGAAGATCGAGCACCTGTCGTTCAGCGAGGCGGTCGAGCGCCTGGCCGCCAGGGCCGGCATCCACCTGCAGTACGAACAGGGCGGCTACGTGCCGCGCCGCGACCACGGCGAGCGCGCCAGGCTGATCGAGGCGCACCGGGCTGCCGCGGCGTTCTACGCGGAGAAGCTGCTCGTCCCCGAGGCGGCGGCGGGCCGGAAGTTCCTGTCCGAGCGCGGCTTCGAGCGGGCCGACGCCGAGCTGTTCGGCGTCGGATACGCGCCGAACGAGTGGGAGGCGCTGTCGCGCCACCTCATGGGCCGCGGGTTCACCGCCGACGAGCTGGTCAAGGGCGGGCTGGCCAAGGAGGGCAGGCGCGGCCCCATCGACCGCTTCCGCGGCCGGCTGATCTGGCCGATCAGAGACGCCACCGGCGACGTGATCGGGTTCGGCGCGCGCAAGCTCAACGACGCCGACGACGGCCCCAAATACCTGAACACCCCCGATTCTCCGCTGTACAAGAAGAGCCAGGTCCTCTACGGCATCGACCTGGCCAAGCGGGAGATCTCCAAGCGCTCCCAGGCGGTGATCGTCGAGGGTTACACCGACGTGATGGCCTGCCATCTGGCCGGCGTGCCCACGGCGGTGGCCACCTGCGGCACCTCGTTCGGCGAGGAGCACATCAAGATCCTGCGCAGGTTCCTGCTCGACCAGGCCGAGTTCAGCGGCGAGGTGATCTTCACCTTCGACGGCGACGCGGCCGGGCAGAAGGCCGCGCTGCGCGCGTTCGCCGACGAGCAGAAGTTCGTCACGCAGACCTACGTGGCCGTGCAGAGCGACGGGCTCGACCCGTGCGACCTGCGCATCAAGCAGGGCGACGCGGCCGTGCGCGACCTGATCGCGAGCAGGGAGCCGCTGTTCCAGTTCGCCATCCGCAGCACGATCCACCGCTACGACCTGCGCAGCAACGAGGGCAAGCTGGCGGCGCTCGACGCGGCGGCGCCCATCGTGGCCGGGATCAAGGACGGCGGCCTGCGCAAGCGTTACGCCATCGACCTCGACCGCTGGCTGGGCCTCATGGACGAGCAGTTCGTGGTGCAGCGCATCGCCGCGGCGGCCAACGTCCAGCAGGGGCGGCCGCGCCGCGAGGCCAGGCCGGCGCCGGTCGACCCGAACGTCCGGGTCGAGGGCGAGCTGCTCAAGCTGGCCGTGCAGCGGCCCGCGCTGCTCGGCCCGCGCTTCGACGCGCTCGACCCGCAGGCGTTCACCACGCCCGAGCACGTCGCACTGCACCAGGTGGTCGTGGCGGCCGGCGGCGCGGCCTCGGCCGCGCACGGCGGGCGCGAGTGGGTCGACCGGCTGCTCGAACACGCCCACGACGACGCGACGCGGGGCCTGGTCACCCGGTTCGCGGTGGAGCCGATCCACGCCGACGTCGAGACCGAGCAGCGCTACGGCATCGAGCTGATGGCCCGGGTCGAGGGCCTGGCCGTGCAGCGGGCGATCGCTCAGGTCAAGTCGCGGCTGGAACGGCTCAACCCGGTGGAGGAGCCCGATCTGCACCGGCGGCTGTTCGGCGAGTTGCTGGGGCTGGAGCGGCAGCGAAAGACGCTGCGCGAGAGCGCCACCACCGACTAGCCGACGATCTCCGTAATGATCGACTTTAGCTCCGGCCGGGGCTGTTCCGCCGCTGCCAGATAACGGTTCGGCTGCGGTTCTCTGGCATATCCGAGTGGTTGACCAGGTTTCAAAGAATCCGACAAAAAGGATGGTCAGCCACCGTGCGGGCAGCGAAAGGGATGCGTCCGGCAGGGGGGTGTTGCCGGGCGCGGAAACCTGATCGCGTAATTGACTTTACTTTCCTGATCAAACTCGCGCTAAACCTATAAGCGATCTCAATTCGGTAAGGACGATGGTCTTACCTTGGGTCCCAAAAATGGGTCTGCCATTTGATGGAACCAATACTGCAGACTGTCACCCGTGGGTGCATCGGTGCTGCCAAGCGGACCGCCATCGGTAGATCAGGTGGCGGACCTCGTCGCGAAGGGAAGGGAGCGCGGAAGCGTAACCGTCGATGACGTCGCCGCCGCGCTTGACCGATCCGAGCTGCCGTCCGACGCGCTGGAACGCGTCGTGCGGATGCTCGCCGAGAACGGCGTGGAGGTCCTCGAGCCCCAGGGCGACGAGGAATCCACCCGCGCCGATGAGGAAGACGTAGGCAAGCGGGCGCCGACCAGCGATCTCGTCCGTATTTATCTGCGGGAGATCGGCCGCGTGCCACTGCTGACCGCCGAAGAGGAGGTGGAGCTCGCCAAGTCGATCGAAGCCGGCTTGTTCGCCGAGGACAAACTGGCCAACGGGGTCTCGCGTCTGGCCTTCCCGGAGTTCAGGGAGCTCGTCTGGCAGGGCACCCGGGCCAAACAGCGCCTCATCGAGGCCAATCTCCGGCTCGTGGTGTCGATCGCCAAGCGGTACGTGGGCCGCGGAATGCTCTTCCTCGATCTCATCCAGGAAGGCAACCTCGGGCTCATCCGGGCGGTGGAGAAGTTCGACTACACCAAGGGTTACAAGTTCTCCACGTACGCCACCTGGTGGATCAGGCAGGCGATCACCCGGGCGATCGCCGATCAGGCCCGCACGATCCGCATCCCGGTGCACATGGTGGAGACGATCAACAAGCTCGTCCGCGTGCAACGTCAGCTCCACCAGGACCTCGGCCGCGAGCCGATTCCCGAGGAGATCGCCAAGGAGATGGATCTCCCGGTCGATCGCGTGGTGGAGATCCAGCGCATCGCCCAGGAGCCCGTCTCGCTGCAGTCGCCGATCGGTGAGGAGGACTCCGATCTAGGCGACTTCATCGAGGACGCCGACGCGGTCGTGCCGATGGAGGCCGCGGCCTTCATCATGCTGCAGGACCAGCTCGACGACATCCTGGCCACGCTGTCGGATCGCGAGCAGCGCATCATCCAGCTCCGCTTCGGCCTGGCCGACGGCCATCCGCGCACGCTGGAGGAGGTGGGCAGGGAGTTCGGCGTGACACGGGAACGCATCAGGCAGATCGAGTCGAAGACCCTGGCCAAGCTCCGCCACCCGACGCGGGCGCAGATGCTGCGCGACTACCTGGACTGATCCATCGTCAGATCCTCATCACGGCGGGCCCGGACCACTCATCGGTCCGGGCCCGCCGTGTCGCCGTTCGCGGCCGGGTCAGGAGCAGCCCTCGAACTGCGGGACGGCGATCGTCTCCAGCTTCAGCCCCGACCTGCCGAACCACTTGTCCAGCAGCTCGGCGGCCGTCCCGTCCTGGTACATGGCGGTGATCGCGCGGTTCACCGCCTCGCAGCCGGCCACGTCGCCGCGCTGCATGCCCACGCCCGTCCGCTGCTCGTTGAACTGGGCGTTGACCAGGCGCAGCCCGGTGCCGTCGCGCTCGGCCAGGCCGGCCAGGATGATGTCGTTGGTGGTGACCGCGTCCACCTGGTCGTTCTTCAGCGCCGCCAGGCAGGCCGCGTAGTCGTCGAACATCACCCGCCGGGCCGCCACCTTGCGTTCCTCCACCACCCGCTGGGCCGCGTTGGCCCCCCTGACCTCGCAGATCCTGCGGCCCTTGAGGTCGCGCACGTTCCTGATCTCCGCCGCGTCGCCCGGCCTGATCAGGATGTCCTGGTAGGACAGGTGGTACGGCCCGGCGAACAGCACCGCCTGCTTGCGGTCCTGGCTGATGGTGTAGGTGGCCAGCACCAGGTCGGCCCGCTTCGACACCAGCACCTGCTCCCGCTCGCCGGCCAGCACCGGCAGGAACGCGTACGTCTTGCCGAGCTTGCGCGCGATGTAGTCGGCCACGTCCACGTCGTAGCCCTCGAACGTGCCGTCGGGCTTGCGGAAGCCGATCGAGGGCAGGTCGGCGCGGACGGCGATGACCAGCCCGTCCTTGTCCAGGACCGATTCGTCGCCGTCCGTCCCGCAGGCCACGACCGTGGTCAGCAGCGTGAGCAGGGCCGTCACCACCGCCGCCGCCCGTCTCATCGGTACTCCTTGAGCCTGGGCCACACCCCGGCCACCACCAGCAGCCCGATGCCGCCGATGGCGAAGGGGAGCAGCCGCCACAGGTTGTTCAGCGCGCTCTCGCCGCTGTCGATCGCGCGCTCGAAGCGCGTCTGGTGCTCGGCGGCCAGCTTCTGCAGCGACCGGTCGTAGGCGTCGAAGGCCGCGCGCAGGTCGTCGAGCCGGTTGTCGACCGCCTTGGCGGTGTCGCCGGCCGTGGCCAGCGCCCGCATCCTGGCGTCCTGCGCCTGGTAGGCGCGGTAGTTCTCGAGCACCTGGTGGCCGGTGTCGCCGACCAGCACCGGGCCGAGCAGGCCGAGGAAGCGGCTGGAGCTGCTGACCCGCTCGTGATAGCTGCTCAGGTTGTCGGTGTAGAAGTAGACGACCGCCTGTGACTTGTCCAGGAACGTGTGCTCGTAGGTGTCCGCCCGCTCCTTGTCGAGCAGGAAGCGGCTCTGGTCGCCCTGCATGCTGTTGCTGATCGCCCGCGCCTTGGCCAGCGACAACACCGCGTCGAACCCGTCACGCTTGGCCGTGCGCAGCGACTCCAGGTCGTGGCCGAGCACGTTCGCGCCGGTCAGCATCGCGATCCCGGTGGCCAGCGTGGCGGCGAGCAGCGCCGGGCCGAACACCCGGCGGAACCGGGTGGCCAGGAAGACCTGCAGCCAGACGAGACAGACCAGCGCCAGCAGCCCGGCCACCACCACCGCGGCCCGCACCAGCGGGATCCAGACGTTCTTGTCGTCGTAGGTGCGGCGCACGATCGTGCCGCTCTCCAGCGTCAGGTTGTACGCCTGCGGCAGCAGCACCAGCCGCATCAGGTCGGTGGCCTGCCGGTAGACCGTCACCACCTCCTCCGGCGGCGGGCCCGCGGCGTGCCTGGACCGCTCGTCCAGCAGCAGCGCCTGCCCGACCAGGCGCTCGTAGCGGCCGAGCTGGTCGAGCAGCGACTGGATGGTGCGCCGCTCGGCCGGGTCGTCGCCGGCCAGCTCGAACGCCTTCAACAGCGCCTGGTTGGCCTCCGCGCGCCGCCGCTCGTACAGCCGCTGCGCCTCGACGCGGGCGCCGGCGTGGTCCCTGCCCATCAGCAGCGCGTTGGCCACCTGGGCATCCATGTCGCTCAGCGCCAGGTAGAGCCCGGCGGTGGCGACGACCTGGGGGCCCGCGTCGCGTCCGATGACGCGCAGCCCGTCGCGCGCGCTCGCGCTGCCCACCGCGAGCGCGGCGAACAGCAGCGCGAGCGAGGCCACGGTGATGCCGGAGATGAGCCGGATCCGGCCCGGCACGCTCGGCCCCGCGGGCGCCGGGAGCGCCGCCCTGGCCCGCACCATGGTCACGGCGCGCCCTCCCTGATCGTGATCACCGTCCACGCGCCCAGGTGGATCCGGTCGCCGGGACCCACAGGGACGGGCACGTTCACGGTCACCGGCCGGCCGTTCACCTGCGTGCCGTTGGACGAGCCCGGGTCGACCAGCGTCCACGAGCCGTCCGGCTGGGCCAGCAGCACGGCGTGCAGATGGGAGACACCGGGATCCTCCGGCGGCCCGGTCAGGTCGATCTCGGGCGTCACGTTGCGCGCCCTGCTGCGCCGGCCGATGCGCACCTGCTCACCGGCCAGCGCGAAGGACCTCTCGGGACAGTACGGCGGGAACGCCATGCTCGCGGCGTCGGGACCGCCCTCGGCGATCACCTTCTCGTAGTACGTCCGGTCGGCCGCGGTGACCGCCTCCCAGTGCGCCCCGGTGACCGGCGGCGCCGGCCTGGCCGTGCCGGTGTAGTCGTGGCCGCACACCTCGCAGAACTGCCCGGCCCTGGGCGTCTGGCAGATGGGGCACGACTCGACCGGCTCGGGCGCCGCGGCCGCAGGCGCCGCGCCCATCTGCGTGCCGCACACGTCGCAGTAGTCGTCGGCGCCGGACGCGTGCCCCTGTGGACAGGTCGCCATCAGCTCCCCTCTCCGTTCTTACGCAGCCGGCTGGTACGCACCGAGCCCGTGTCGAGCTCGATCTCGTCGGCCTTGTCCACGTTCCTGCGCAGCCGGGCCGTGCCGGTCGCCGGATCGACCTCGACGACCTTCTCCAGCAGCCTGGCGGTGTCCTCACGGCCGGACGACGCGGCCAGCTCCCTGGCCTTGGCCAGCCGCGCGGTGGCGGTGTCGACGTCGCCGGCGGCGCGGGCGCTGAGCCCGTCCTGGATGAGGTCGTGCAGCTCGGCCTGGCCGGTGTAGTGCGCCACCTTCCTGTTGATCTGCGTGGACTGCGCCAGGTCGTCGGTCCACTGGGCCAGCACGTTGCCGCTGGCCACCACCTCGTGCGTGTCCGGGCGCACCAGCTTGACCCAGCCCGCCCTGATCTCCTGGCCGATCCGGCCCTGCGGCACCTCCACGCACAGGTGGTACTCGCGCTCCTCGGCGCCCCACGAGCCGGTCGGGTAGTCGCCGGTCAGCGGGTTGACGTCGGCCCGCTTGCCGGTCAGGTCGAGCAGCGTCGGCGAGACCTGCTTGACGAACTTGAGCTTGGCCGTCTGCGGCGTCCAGATCCGCAGCAGCAGCTCGGCCACCGTCTTGCTCATCGACGCCTGGGTCAACCGGCGGAAGAACTCCGACAGATCCGCCTGGTTCCTGACGAAGTCGAACGAGCCGAGCATGGCCTCGGCCACCTTGCGCAGTTCGGCGGGCACCCAGTCGTCGCCGACGCCGAGCGCGTCGCAGACGAACTTGCCGCTCCACGCCCGCAACACGGAGTCGAACAGCTCGGCCCGCTCGTTGTTCTGCCCGTCGGTCATCATCAGCGCGTGCCTGATCGCGTCGGGATGCCCGCTCAGCAGGTGTCCGGCCAGCTTCAGCCACTCGCCGACGGCGGTGCCGCCGTGCGCGGTGAGCCTGGCGATGGCCCGCTGCGCCTCCTCGCGGGTCGCGGGCGTGGCCCTGATCAGGTGCCCGCCGCCCGGATAGACCATCTTCGCGGTCTCCGTGCCCGCGATGACCGCGAAGTGCACGCCGTCGCGCAGCGTCCGCACGGCGGTGGCGGCGGCCTGCCTGGCCTCGCGGATCTTGCCGCCGCTCATGGAGCCCGACGTGTCGACGATGATCACCTCGGCGGCCTCGGTGACGAGGTTCTCGGTGACGACGCCGCCCGACGAGCTGATCGTGAGGATGGCGTGCACCTCGCGGGCGTCCATGGACAGGTACTTGTTCTGATCGATGTGCAGCGCGAACGTGGGCTGGTCACCCATTCTGGTCTCCTACCGGGATCAGGACGATGGTCACGTTGTCTTGGCCGCCCGAGTCCAGCGCGTGCCGCAGCAGCTCGCGGGCCAGTTCGATGGGGGAGCCCGAGCCGGGGACGGAGTAGCCGTCCAGGTAGCGCCACAGGCCGTCGCTGCAGACCAGCAGCGTGCCGGGCGCGCTCGGGACGAGGACGCGGACGTGCGGCTCGACCTCGCCGGCGTCCGCGCCGAGCCAGGCGGTGATCTCCCCGGTCGGCTCCGCGTCGTCGGACGTCAGCAACACGGGCCCGCCGCCGCCCTCGCCCTCGCTCTCGCCGATCCAGTACGCTCGCGAGTCGCCGGCCCAGGCCAGCTCGACCCGGCCGGGCTCGACCACCGCAGAGACGTAGGTGCAGGCGGGGGCGTCGTGCTCGGAGGCCGCCAGCTTGGCCACCGCCCTGGCGGCCAGCTCGAACGCCTCACGCGACGACCGTCCCCTGACCAGCGCCGCCGCGGCCGTCTCCACCGCCACGGCCGAGGCCTCGTCGGCGCGCGGCGAGCTGCCCACGCCGTCGCAGACCACGGTCACGGTCGCGGCGCCGGCCAGCAGGGCCATCGCGTCCTCGTTGCGGCTGCGGCGCAGGCCCCGGTCGGTCACCGCGGCCGCCGAGCCGTCGTCGAGCACGATCTCGGCGTGGTCCCTGCCGGTGGGCTGGCGCACGCCGCAACGCTCGCAGTAGCCCTCCGCGTCGACCGCGGCCGCCCCGCAGGAGGCGCAGGCGGGCGCGCCCAGCGTGTGCCCGCAGGCCTCGCAGTAGGTGTCGCCGGCCAGCACGGGAGCCTCGCACACCGGGCAAGTCCCGCCCCCGGTGGCACCCTGCCTGGGGGCCGCGTCCTGCCCCGGGGCCGTCACAGCCACGTCCTCGGCCGGACGACGTTGGCCTGGTCGATGAAGGCGTGCCGCTCCTGACGCGAGTCCGCCACCACGGCCAGCCTCCGGTACCTGGCCTCCAGCCCCTTGCGCAGGTCCTGCTCGCGGAACCACGAGCCCGCCAGCTTCATCCCGGACGGCGGCGGATTGCTCTCCAGCCAATCCAGCGCGCGGCGCAGCAGCTCGGCGGTGAGCAGGTCGCGCCGGCGCGGGTCGAGGTCGGCCAGGTTCGCCAGCCGGTCCGACGCCCCGACCAGGTCGGCGGCGCTCAGCCCGCTCAGGTCGGGCCGCCGCAGCACCGCGGCGGCCATCGCCACCTGGGCGGCCACCCGGTGGCTGGAGCTGGCGGGCACCTCGTCGAGCAGATCGATCCTGCCCGCCCTGGCCAGCCCGAACGCCGCGCTCACGTAGGCGTGGTCGGTACGCCAGACGCTCTCGTACCAGCGGGCGGCCGGCCGACCGGCGATCTCCGTCGCGAACGCCAGCGCCAGCTTCGGCGCGAGCTCGCCCGGCAGCATCGACAGGCACCGGTCGAACAGGTCCACGGCCCGGTCCGCGTGCTCGGTGACCAGCGCGTGCACCCCGCGATACCAGGGCACCCGCCAGTCGCCTGGCAGTTCGAGCGCCAGCGCGTCCAGCTCGGCCTCGGCCGCCGACGCGCCTTCCTCGGCCAGCAGCCTGGCCCGCATCAACTTCGTCTCCGTGGTCGGCGGCATCGCGGCGAGCTGGGAGATCAGCTCCTTGCTGTAGCGGCCGAGCAGCCCGGCCAGCGAGCCCGCGGCCAGGTCGGCCGGATCGACCAGCGGCACCGGCAGCGCGGTCGCCACCTCGGCCGGGTCGAGCGGGTCGAACACCCGTCCCGGATCGTCGGACAGCGCGGTGCCCACCGCCCGCCGCTCCTGCCCGAACAGCGTGGACGGCGCCGGGAACGGCACGCCGTCCTCGGCCGCGCTGATCTCCCGCAGCACGCCGACGAGCTGCTCCTCCATCTCCCAGGCGCTCTGGAACCTGTCGGCCGGGTTGGGCGCGGTGGCCTTGCGCAGCAGCCGGGTGAACGACTCGTTCCCGCAGTCCTGCGGCAGCGGGTTGGCCGCACCGCTCCTGACCGGGCTGAACGACGGGATCGTCAGCACGGCCAGGGTCCTGGCCACCGTGTACAGGTCGGAGGTGACCGACGAGGGCCGGGTGTCCAGCTCGGGGGCGTGGTAGCCGACCGTGGCCCACGACGTGCCTGGCGGCGAGCCGATGCGCTGCACCGCGCCCAGGTCGATGAGCTTGAGCCGGGTGCCGACCCTGATCACGTTCGCCGGCTTGAGATCGCAGTAGACCAGGCCGTGCTCGTGCAGGTAGCCGAACGCGTGCAGGATCTCCCGCCCGTACATCAGCGCCTCGCGCAGCGGCAGCGGCCCCTGACGGCGCAGCTCGTGCAGCGACTGGCCGCCGACGTACTCCATGACGATGTAGCCGAGCCCGGCCGAACGCTGGAAGTTGAAGATCTTGACGATGTTCGGGTGGTCGACCGTGGTGAGGAACGTGCGCTCGGCCTCGGCCGCCGCCAGCGCCTCGGCGTCGTTGGTGTTGAGCAGGCCCTTGAGCACCACCCAGCGGCCGTCCAGGTTCTCGTCGGCGGCCAGGTAGATCCAGCCGAGTCCGCCGTGCGCCAGGCAGCCGAGCACCCGGTACTGGCCCGCGACCAGGTCGCCCTTGCCCAGCTTCGGGGTGAAGGAGAACTGGGTGCGGCAGTGCGGGCAGAATCCGTCGGTCAGCCCAGGACGTCCTTCCCTGGAGCGTCCGACGGACTGGCCGCAGGCCGGGTTGGCGCAGAACCGCTTCTCCTCCGGCACCATCGGGTCGGTCATCACCGCGCCGGCCGGATCGCGGTAGGGCACCGACGGCAGGTCGCTCAGCCCGCCCAGCACCCCGGCGCGGGAACGGCCGCTGCCGCTCACCGGCCCGCTCCGGGTGGCGGCGGGCTGGGTCCGCTGCGAGATCGGCGACGAGGCCGGGGCCGCGGGCTGGGGCTCGGGTGCGGCGCTGCCCTCGGCCAGGCCGCACAGGTCGCAGTAGCCTTCGTCGATCGTGCCGGTGCAGCCGGGCTGCGCGCAGCGGGTCATCGCCCACCTCCGTGTATCGCACGCTGGTAGCGCTCGACGGCCGCGGCCGCCTCGGTCAGATCGCAGGGGGCGCTCCACAGCAGCGTGCGCGCCCGCTCGTACAGCTCGTAGACGGTCTCGTGCTCGGCCATCCCGCGGCGCACCGCCATCGCCTGACAGGCGCCCAGCCGGCCGCGCAGCTCGTCGCGCCTGCTCACCAGCCCGTACAGGGCGCGCGCGGTGGCCTGTGCCTGGTCGGCGGCGGTCTGGGCGTCGCGTTCGAGTGCCGACAGCCGCCTGGCGCGCTGCACCCAGGCGCCGCCGGCCGCGTCGAGCGCGCCGAGGTCGTCGGTGAGTGCGTCGATGCGGCTGCGCGGCCGCGCCTGCGGCGGCAGCGCGATCTTGACCACGACCGCGCCGTGCGCCAGCCTGGCCTCGCTCTCGGCGGCGCGCATCAGGTCGAGCGCGGCGATGAGGTCTTCTCTGCGCCTGGCGTACTCGGCCTTGACGGCCACCGCCCGGTCGAGGTCGGCGCGGGCCTCGGCGAGCACCCGGGCGAGCGTTTCGAGCTCCTGCTCGTACGCCGTGCCGAGCGGATCTTCCAGCACCCCGGCACGCAGGTCGCGCAGCGCGGTCTCCTGGCCGGTCAGGTCGAGGGATTCGCCCAGCCCGCGCTCCAGGTCGCGGATCTCACGCAGGGCGGCGTCGGCGGCGTCCAGACGGGGGAGCGCGGCGTTCCACACGGCGTCGATGTCGCTCAGCGCGCCGGTGACCGCGCGGAAGGCCGCGTCCATCCTGGCCACGGTCTCGTCGAGGGTCAGGTGCTCGTCGGTGCGGGGCAGCAGCGAGCGCTGCTCGACCGGCTTGGCCGTGGCCGGCAGCACGACCGACGCGCCCGACAGCAGTTCGGTCAGCTCGGCCAGTTGCTCGCCGCCTAATCGGCCGCGCATGGCCCTGACCCGCTCGGCCTCGCGTAAGACGGCGCGGTAGGCGTCGTTGAGCGTCCACAGCTCGGCCAGCGCGGTGTGGGCGGTGCTCCAGCGCCCGTGGGTCGCGCCGCGCAGGGTCGCGCCCTTCAGCAGCTGGTAGGTCGTGTGCGATTCGAGATCGAGCAGGTCACCGGAGATGCGGTCGCGTTCCTCGGCCCGAGCCCGCAGGGCGTACTCGGCGCCTTCCCTGCTCATGGGTGGTCCCAGACTCATCACGCTCCCCGTGAAGAGGGCCCCCCGGCGCCCCCGTCGTCCTAACCCGTCAACGGGGTGGTCGAGCGGTTGGTTCCACGAGGGTAGGGGAACCCCTGACTTGTCCCTGATTCAACCCTGTGACGCCTGCAATCGGCTTAACGATCTCCTACCGTCTAAGACATGACACGCGTTCTTCTCATCGTCGCGGCGATCGTCGCCGCTCTGTTCCTGCTCGGCCCGCTCGTGGGGCTGCTCTTCACGCTGCTCAAGTGGGCTCTCATTATCGGCCTCGTGGCCGCCGGCGTCATGTTCGTGTCGAAGTGGGCCAACTCGAAGAGCGCCCCGAGGTCATAGCGTCTCGCGGCGTCGCGGGGCATAGTGGGTTGATGGAGGCGCGGCCCGCGGTAGACGACGCCGCGCTCGGGCGCGAGGCGCTGGCCGTGCTCGAGGCGAACTGGACCGGCTCTGGCACCGTGCCCGCGCCCGGCCTCTACCCGCACCAATGGAGCTGGGACTCGGCGTTCGTCGTCATCGGCCTGGCCAGGCACCGCCCCGAGCGCGCCCGCGAGGAACTGCTCAGCCTGCTGCGCGGGCAGTGGTCGACCGGGATGATCCCGCACATCGTCTTCCACACGCCCGAGGCGTACTTCCCGGGCCCGTCCGTCTGGCGCTCCCAGGACCACGAGCACGCCCCGCCGCGGGTGCTCACCTCGGGTCTCACCGCGCCGCCGCTGCACGGGCTGGCGCTGTGGTGGCTCTACCGCCACACCGGCGACGCGGCCTTCGTCCGGCTGGCCTACCCCGCGCTGCTGGCCCAGCACGCCTACCTGGCCTCCGCCCGCGACCTCGGCGGCGCGGGACTGGCCGCGATCGTGCACCCGTGGGAGTCGGGCATGGACGACAGCCCCGCCTGGGACCCGCCGCTGGCCGCACTCCCCGAGATCAGGTACGGCTACCGCAACGTCGAGTTCGACGAACGGCACCCCGACAGCGACCACGACCGCTACGTCTGGCTGGCCATGCAGTACCGCAACGCCGGCTACAGCTCGTCGTACCTGCGTGACGAGCACCCGTTCGCGGTCGAGGACCCGATGTTCAACGGGATCTGGCTGGCCTCCTGCCAGGCGCTGGCCGAGCTGGCCCCGCTGGCCATGGCCGACCCGCGTCCGCACCTCGAACAGGCGGAACGCATCAGGCAGGCGCTGCTCGACCGCCTCTGGGACGGCTGCTTCTACGCCCGCGACCTGCGGGCGGGCAGCCTGATCAAGGTCTGCACGGTCGGCTCGTTCGGCCCGCTGCTCGATCCCGGGCTGCCCGGCGACCAGCTGCACGCGGCCGTGGAACTGCTGGAGTCTGCCAGGTTCATGGGCGCCACCGGCTACCCGGTGCCGAGCTGCGAGATCAGGGCCGCTCAGTTCGACAGGACCCGCTACTGGCGCGGGCCGTCCTGGGTGAACACGAACTGGCTGCTACGCAGGGCGGCGGCGGTGCACTCGCTCGACCAGCTCGGCCAGCAGCTCACCAACGGCACGCTCCGGCTGGTGCGGCAGGCCGGGTTCCGCGAGTGCTTCGACCCGTTCGACGGGAGCGGGCGCGGCTGCCGCGACTTCTCCTGGAGTGCGGCGCTCACCCTCGACCTGCTCGCCGATAACGTAATTCAATGAGTTTCTTCCGCCGGTTGCCCGCTGATGTGCGCAAATCTCTGGATCTGGGGCGTGGGGAGCGGGTGCTGACGTTCGCTCCGTCCGACGAGGGTTACGTGGTGGCCACCACGCTGGCGCTGTACCTGCCGGACCGGAGCCGGGTGCCGTACGAGGAGGTCGACCGGGCCTCCTGGGACGAGCAGGGGCTCAACCTGGTCACCACGGACGGCGAGCGGCACACCGCGCCCGTCGCCGAGCCGCACCTGCTGCCCGAGACCCTGCGCGAGCGCGTCAACGCCACGATCGTGGTGAACAAGCACGTCAGCCTGCCCGGGCGAGGTGGTGTTCGGCTGGTGGCCAGGCGGCCGCCCGGCGGCGAGGTGCTCGGCTGGACGTTCGTCTTCGACGAAGGGCTCGACCCCGCCGACCCCGGCCTGCGCGCCCAGGCCGAACAGGCCCTGGAGGGGGTGCGGCGCAGCATGGGCGTGTGAATTACGGCACACCCACGCCGCGCCTGGCGGGCCAGGCGCTGCGGGCTGGCCAGTACCGGGATGCCGGTCTCGCGGCCGATCAGTACAGGATGTCGGTCTCGCGGCCTGTCAGTACGGCCTGTCAGTACGGGATGCCGGTTTCGCGGGCCTTCTTCTCGGCCAGGTCGTCGTCGGGCCAGCCCACGCCGGTGTCGGCGTGGCGATCGTTCCCGCCGAGGAACGGGATGCGCTGCTGCAGCGTGTCACCCATCCTCGACCTGGCCATTCCGGCGAACCTCGACGCCTGAGCGCCGACCACCCCGGCGGTCTCCTGGACCCTCGGGTTGTCGGCGACGCGTTGCGCCATGCGCTTGATCTGCTCGTAGCGCTCCCGTCCTGCCCGGCTGCCCAGCACGTAGCCGACGGCCATGCCGACGGCGAATGTCATCCGATAACGCATTTCGCACCTCCGCTGTCTCCGGGCCTACCCCGCTCACGATGCGACACGCACTCCCGGAGTGCGCTAATCTATTCCTGCGCCGAACGGAAGGGCCCGAAAGCCCAGCCGATCAGCGCAGACGCACGATCCCGCGTAGCTCAACGGCAGAGCAGCCGGCTGTTAACCGGCAGGTTATAGGTTCGAGTCCTATCGCGGGAGCTTCGGCAAAGCCGAGGAAGACAGAGCTCAGGCCCCTCTCCTGGATCCAGGATGAGGGGCCTGAGTCGTTCCAGGAGCCACTACCCGGCGTGGTCGCCGTTCCCGAAGACGGCATCCATGGTTTCGGCACCGTGGACGATGACCGGCCGGATCTGGTGCCGGTAGACCGTCTGGGTCGTGTTGCGTGTCGAGTGCCCGACGAGATCGGCGATGCGTTCCACCGAGACGTCTCCATCACTCAGGATCGAGACGAAGGAGTGCCGGAGCTCCCGCACCTTCCAGCGGGTCCCGATGCCCGCCTTCTTGGTGATCGCTCGCAGGCCGCGCATGGGGTCGAGCATGGTTCCGTCGTCACGGGGAGGACGAGGCCGTGTTCCCCCACGCCTCACCGGCCGCCAGTCGTTGGGCGTTCTGGCGGGTTCGGTGCCCCGATCGGCACGTAGGACCGAGATGGACGGCAGCTTCCCTTTCAGGACCACCGCATCCCAAAGGAGCTTGCGCGCCTCCTCGGGCCGCATGCCGGTGAGGAGTGACGTAATGACGTACGCGCCGAACTTCTCGCCCAGAGCCTCGAGGAGTACGCCGGCTGATGGTCGAGGGTTCACTTGGCGATATCATCCTGATCCGCTGCCTGCCCAAGGAAGTCTCCGGGACTCAAATCATGAATGCAACCGAGGCGAGTGGACACGTACGTTCCACGCCGAGGAGTCAGGGCTTACCAAGGTCGATCCGATCAAACTGAATAATGCGACGCTCTACAGCAGCTTGGAGTCGTGCTCAACCCGGAAGTCACGCCCAGAGCGTTGTACGGACCTCATCCTGAGGGCCGCCTGCTGTCGTCCCAAGTCAAGCCCTAGCAGGCCAGCCGCAGGCCGCCGCCATCCTGGCCCACAGCGGGTGTGCGCCAGGTAGCCCCGCGTCAGTCCCGCTACCCCTACGGGTGGGAGAAATGGATGAACGTCTCACAGCTTTCGAGGGCGATAGCACCCCCAGGCATCTTTCTTCTCGTCCTTGATGGCCACAAGCTCTTTTTCTCTGTACTGCGAAATGCAGATGACATCCCTGTCGAACGCGATCTCGCAGTGCCATCGAAACACCTCGGTTCGCTTCTCGTATGTGATGTTGGAAATCTGTGGGAATTTTGTCTGACAAAACGCGAGCATCGCTTCAATGCCCTTTTTGGTGGATCTCCCCTTGTCGTCGAAGCATATGCCGCTCTCCAGATCTTTGGGATCCGTGTACTCCAGCTTCCAGTCCGTCTTTTTGTGTTGCCAATTACATATCTCTTCCTCTTCTACGTGAAGGTAGCAGGCCTCCTTGTACTTTCCATTGAAACCGTGCGAGGTGCAGTACTTGCCTATGTCCAGTCCGCCGACATGCTCGGGCCCGGCAAGAGATGGTGGCAGCAGTGGCCTGTAAAGATATATCGAACAAATGGCCACCGTTGTGAAAGCGAGAAGGAAGCCCCAGAATTTCGGGCGCCGCAAGAACGTCTTGGATGGTCGTTTGGCGGACGATCCCTGATCCTGTACGGAGGGATTAGATATTCTGTTCGATGCTTCGGTTGTAATGTAGCTGGCGCTTGCCGCCAGAACAACTGCCACAAAGAACTGAAGTGCTGCTTCCAGGGCCGAGGGGCCCCATCCGGTAGGCAGGACAGCCTGAGAGCCCACCGACAGCAGGCCGACGAGCAGAGCAACTCCGAGCGCCAGCAACCACTGGCGTGCCACGCTGCGCTTTCGATGATCGGTCATAAGTCAGGCTCTCCCCGGGTACCGTTCCGGAGGGCCGGGCGTCCTTGATGGCTTGGCTCTCCAATGGTGACTGCTGCGTATGCACATCCTGCATCGTGAGATTGTGCTCCACGCGCCATTGGTAAAAATGTAATCCAAAGTCCGATAAGGACCACTGTGGGAACCTTGCTCCGGGTGGGTAAAGATTCCTACTCCGTCGGCAGCTTGATGGTGGAACGCCTGCTTTTTAAATGATCTACAAGTCTGCTTCACAGCGAAGCGATCGCTCGTATGTGAAGCTTGCATGATCGAGGCCCTCCTCCTGGGAACAGGTGAGAGGGCCTCAGTCGTTTCCGGCCGCCTGCCGGCTGGTCAGCCGGCTCGTTCGCGGTGTTCCTGGATCCACTCCGACAGCCGCTCCAGAGACTTCTGTGCGTGCTCCCGCACCGGCGTTATCACCTTGTGGGGCAGTTGGAAGGCGCGAATCGGGGTTCTCCGGTGCGCTCGGTCGGTGTCGCGCCAGCGCAGCACCGAGTTCGCGTCTACGTCGATGACCCGGGCGATCGGCACCGTACGGCTGCACAGGTAACCCCGGACGATGACCTGGTCGGGCAGGCAGATCACGGCGAAGCGCCATACCCGTACGGCCATGACGGGCACCGACAGGCAGCACAGGCCGAACAGCACGGTCAAGACCCATTCTCCGGCCGGGGAGGGGGTGATGTTCATGGCGGGCAGAGCGCCGCCGAACACGCCGAGGGTGAGCATCGGAATGATGAGGATCGGGCCCATGAGGTTCGCGATGCGCGTGATGACCAGGGGGCGCAGGATCAGGCGGTCTTCCTGCTTGGACGAGATCACGTCCTGAATGTAAGGCTCTGTTCGTGTCTGCGGAAAGGCCTGTGCCTGCGATCCCGTCCGTGTCTCCGGAAAGGCCCGTGTTTGTGATCCCGTCCCGTGTCTGCGGGAAGGTCCGTGTGTGCGGAAGGGCGGTGGGCAGGGCTGAGGCCCCTTCCCCGGTTGAAGGAAGGGGCCTCAGGCGCCCCCGTCACCGGCTGGTGTCGCTCTTTTTCGGCACGATTCCCGTAAGTGCCCAGCCAATGGCGAGGATGATTCCGCCGATGACGGCCACGGTGCCGACGTTGCCGAGGTGGAAGATCGCGAGCACCGCGACCAGGGCGCCGAAGAGCATCGACAGGATGAGCATGACGTTCAGGTACACCTTCTGATTCATGGCTCCACGATCACGTGATCGCCTTTCCCGCTGTATCCACCGATCGGTGGACATAGGGCGGTAAGAGCGAAAAACTCTGGATCATGGATGGCGGGAGTCCCGTGGATGCGCGGGGAGAGAACGCCTGGCTGCGTTCTTACCCTTTTTGGGATGCTTTCTTTGGTCTCGTGCTGATCGTGACCATTGTCGCGATCGTCGCTGACGGCGAGTCCGCGCTGGCCGTCGTGCCGCTGCTGCTGATCACGCTGTCGTACGTGGTGTGGGGCCGAACCGCGGTGCGGTCGGCGACCGCGGAGGTGCCGGTCAGGGAGAGCTGGTGGCACGCCGGCGTGATGGTCGCGTTGTTCCCCGTCGCCCACACGCTGGCCACGGCCTCGGCCGTCGCGTTGTCGGCGCTGATCCCGATGGCGTTCATGTCGTTCAGGACCGCGCAGGCCGTCGCGGTGATGGTGGCGATGTGGATCGCGCCGGGCATCCAGATCCTGGAGCTGACCGGCATCCATCCGCTGATCACCACAGGGGTGATGACCGTGATGTTCTCGGCCAGCGCGCTGCTCGGCGTGTTCATCGACCGGCTGGGCCGGCAGAACCACGAGCGGGCCCTGCTGATCGAGGAGCTGGAGCGTACCCGGGGCGAGCTGGCCGAGGTGAGCAAGGAGGCCGGGGTGCTGGCCGAGCGCGAGCGGTTGGCCGGTGACATCCACGACACGCTGGCCCAGGGGTTCACCGGGATCATCATGCTGCTGCAGGGCGCGGCGGCGGCCGGGGACCAGAACGTGGCGCTGGCGGTTCGTACGGCCAAGGAGAACCTGGCCGAGACCAGGGCGCTCATCGCGGCGCTCGCCCCGCCCGCGCTGACGGGCGCATCGCTGGAGGAGGCGCTGACCAGGCTGGCCAAGGGCTTCGAGCTGCCGGTCGAGGTGAGCGTGCGCGGTGAGCCCGTCCCGCTGCCCGCGGCCGTGGAGCTGGCGCTGGTGCGGGCCGCCCAGGAGAGCCTGGCCAACGTGCGCAAGCACGCGGGCGGGGGTGCGGCGCGGCTGAGCGTCGACTACGGCGCCGCGAGCGTGCGCCTGTCGGTGCGCGACGACGGCCGCGGCTTCGACCCGGCCGCCGCCACCGCCGCCACCGACGGCTACGGCCTGCGGGCCATGCGCGGCCGAGTGGGCGCGCTCGGCGGCACGCTCACCGTGGACAGCGCACCGGGCTCCGGCACGCAGGTGACCGTGGAGCTGCCGTGTTCGGTGTTGTGATCGGGAGCTGTTGTTGTGTTCGGTGTTGTGGTCGTGGGAGCTGCTGACATGTCCGGCGTCGTGACCGTGGGAGTTGCCGCGTTCGGCGTCGTGGCCGTGAGGACGGGCCTGCCCGGCATCGTGAACGGGAAGCTGCCGTGCTTCGCGTCGTGATCGTGGACGATCATCCGATCGTCCGCGAGGGCCTGCGTGGCATGCTCGTCGGTGAGCCGGACATCGAGGTGGTGGGCGAGGCCGGGTCGGCGGACGAGGCGGTGGCGGTCGCGCCCCGGCTGCGGCCCGACGTGATCCTGATGGACCTGCGCATGCCCGGCGGTGACGGCGTGACGGCCATCGCCAGGCTGGGCCCCGGTTACCGGATCATCGTGCTGACCACGTACGAGGACGACGCCGAGATCCTGCGCGCGATCTCCGCCGGGGCCGCCGGTTACCTGCTCAAGGACGTCTCAAAGGCCGAGCTGGCACGGGCGGTGCGGGCCGCGGCGCGCGGGGAACGGGTGTTGTCGCCGTCCGTGGCCGCCCGGCTGGCCGCGTACACGGCCCCGCGAACTGCGGGGCGGCGGCCGGCGCCGGTGTTGTCCGGGCGCGAGCGCGAAGTGCTCGAACTGGTGGCCCAGGGCCTGACGAACGGCGAGATCGGCCGGCGGCTGTTCATCGGCGAGGCCACGGTCAAGACGCATCTGCTGCGCGTGTTCGGCAAGCTCGGGGTCTCCGACCGCACCTCGGCCGTGCTGGCGGCCATGGACCTGGGGCTGGTCCGCCGCCCGTGACATGGCGTAACCGACAGATCACCTGATTTTCCATTTGGCGGGACAAGGGCGGGTCTGACGGGGAAGGATGGAATCGCCGCGGGCCAACCGTCATGGCGGTGGGAGAGGCACCGCCATCAGGACGTGCCGCCGACCCGGAACCGGCGGGGCGTTCCGCGCGAGAAAGTGCTGGTCGCGTTGCGTACCTGGATCAGTTCTCTACGTCCTTTCGACCCGGTCGCCGCTCAGGGGTTCATCGAGCGGACGGTCGACTTCCGCGAGGCGGAGCGTTTCATCACGCTCTTCCACGCCGAGCATCCCGCCGCGGGCGGCCTGCACGCCCGGCTGCGCGACGTCGCCAGGCAGGTGGCCCGCCGCGGCACCTACGTCCACACCTTCGACGAGCTCGAATTCGGCGCCAGGGTGGCCTGGCGCAACAGCAGCCGCTGCATCGGCAGGCTCTACTGGCGCTCGCTCAGGCTGCGCGACCGCAGGGACGTGACCAGCGCGGAAGGCGTGGCCGTCGAGTGCGTCGGCCACCTGCGCGAGGCCACGGGACAGGGCAAGATCAGGCCCACCATCACCGTCTTCGCCCCCGACACGCCCGCCCGACCCGGGCCCCGGGTGCTCAACGAGCAGCTCATCCGCTACGCCGGATACCGGGCGCGGGACGGTTCCTTCGTCGGCGACCCGCGTTACGCCGCCTTCACCGAGCAGGCGCGGCGGCTGGGCTGGCGGGGCGGTCACGGGCACTTCGACGTGCTCCCGCTGATCATCCAGCCGGGACACGGCGACCCGCTGCTGTGCAACCTGCCCGGCGACGCGGTGCTGGAGGTGCCGATCACGCATCCGGAGTTCCCCTGGTTCGCCGAGCTGGGGCTGCGCTGGCACGCCGTGCCGGCCATCTCGGACATGTGCCTGGAGATCGGCGGCGTGTGCTATCCCTGCGCGCCGTTCAACGGCTGGTACATGGGCGCGGAGATCGGCGCGCGCAACTTCGCCGACGCCGACAGGTACGACCAGCTCCCGGTGGTGGCGCGGCGGCTGGGGCTGGACACCTCCAGCGAGCGTTCGCTCTGGCGCGACCACGCGCTGGTGGAGCTGAACGTGGCCGTGCTGCACAGCTTCGACCAGGCCGGGGTGACGATGGCCGACCACCACACCGAGTCGCACCGCTTCCTGACGCACCTGGAGCGCGAGGAGAAGGCGGGACGGCCGTGCCCGGCCGACTGGTCGTGGATCGTGCCGCCGCTGTCGGGCAGCACGACGCCGGTCTTCCACCGCTACTACGACACGTGCTCGCTCACCCCGGCCTTCGTGCACCACCGCTAGCAGTGCACCACCGCTAGCAGTGCACCACCGCTAGCAGTGCACCACCGCTGGCAGTGCACCACCGTTAGCCGGAGGAGTCGGGCGGCGGCCAGTGGCGCAGCGTGCCGTCGAGCGCTTCGACGATCCGCCGCCACGACTCGTGCGGCGGCCGCGGATGACCGAACCCGGCCGCCGCCTCCAGCGCCACGAACCCGTGGAACGTGCTGCGCAGCAGGCGTACGGCGTCGGTGAAGTCGGGCTCGCTCAGCCCGTACGCCGACAGCAGCGCGTGCATGGTGTCGTGCACCCGCTTGACCGCCTTGTCCGCCTCGGCCCGCACCGGGTCGGGGGACTGGGCGACGATCGCCGGGTCGAGCTGGACCTGCGTGGCGGCGTAGCGGCCCGGATGGGCCAGCGCGAACTCCCGGTAGGCGGCGGCGAACGCGATCAGCGCGTCCTTGCCCGCGCGCCCGGCGATCGCGTCGGTCACCAGCTCGGCCTGCTGCGCGGCGGCGCGCACCGCCACCCGGGTCTTGAGATCCTGGACGTTCCTGACGTGGGAGTACAGGCTCGCGTCCTTGACTCCGAAGCTCCGCGCCAGGGCGGAGATGGTGATGTTGTCGAACCCGACGGAGTCGGCCAGATCCGCGGCCGCCTCCGTCACCCGGTCGGCCGTCAATCCGGCACGCGCCATGAGACCTCCTGCTCTTCCTGGTCCCAAGCCTGGTACGCGGGCACCTGCGCGGGCAAATCGGCTCGCCCGGTTGCCTTCCCCGGCTAGAACATGATTCTGTTACTGCATGACGGAACTCGTGCTCTCCGCGCTCGACCAGGGTGTGCTCACGCTGACCTTCAACCGTCCCGACACGCTCAACGCATGGACGGACGCGCTGGGACGCCGCTACTTCGACCTGCTGGAACAGGCCGAGAAGGACACCGGGGTGCGCGCCGTCGTGGTGACGGGGGCCGGGCGGGGGTTCTGCTCGGGCGCCGACTTCAAGACGCTCGCCGCCATCCAGACCGGCGCCTACGACGAGAAGCCCGACCCGCGGCCCAACACCTACCCGACGACCATCGGCAAGCCGATCATCGCCGCCGTCAACGGGGCCTGCGCGGGGCTCGGGATGGTGCACGCGCTCATGTGCGACCTGGTGTTCACCGCCGACGACGCCAAGTGGACCACCGCGTTCCCGCGGCGCGGGCTGGTGGCCGAGTACGGGCTGTCGTGGGTGCTGCCCCGGATCATGGGCCAGCAGCGGGCCATGGACGTGCTGCTGTCCGGCCGCGTCTTCACCGGGGCCGAGGCGGCGGCGCTGGGGCTGGCCAACCGGGCGGCGCCGCGTGACTCGGTGCTGGCCGAGGCGCAGGCGTACGCGCGGGAGCTGGCCGTGCACAGTTCACCGGCGTCGATGGCGGTGATCAAGCGGCAGGTGTGGCGGGACTGGGACGTGTCGCTGGAGGAGTCGGCGAAGGAGGCCACCAGGGAGATGCTGGCCTCCTTCGGGCGGCCGGACTTCGCCGAGGGGGTGGCGGGTTTCCTGGAGCGCCGGCCGCCGAACTTCCCGCCCCTCTGACTGCCTCCCTGGAGTGACGGGGGCGGGGGTCAGACGAGGCGGCGGGCGCCGGAGGACGGGGTGGCCGGGAGGAAGCGAGGAGCCTGCCAGCCGCGTTCCGCGTAGGCCGCCGAGACCGACTCCTTGACCCCGTCCAGCCGCTCCTCGGCCACCAGCGCGATCGCCGAGCCGCCGAACCCGCCGCCGGTCATGCGCGCGCCCCTGGCGCCGCCGCGCAGCGACGCCTCCACCGCCACGTCCAGCTCGGGCGAGGACACCTCGTACTGGTCGCGCAACGACAGGTGCGAGGAGTTCAGCAGCAGCCCGATCTCGGTCGGCTTGCCCGCGCGCAGCAGCCCGATGAGCGCCTCCACGCGGTGGTTCTCGGTGACCACGTGCATGGTGCGCTTGCGCTCGTCGCCGTGCAGGAGCTCCAGCGCGCCCGCCAGGTCGGTGACGTCGCGCAGCGCGTCGACGCCCAGCTTGCGCGCCGCGGACTCGCACTCCGCGCGGCGCTTGGCGTACTCGCCGTCGGCGAGCTCGTGGTGCGCCTGGGTGTCGATGATGAGGATGCTCAGCCCATGGGCGGCAAGGTCGAGCGGGATGTTCCTGGAGCCGAGCGAGCGGCAGTCGAGGAACAGCGCGTGGCCCTCGCGGCACAGCGCCGACGCGGCCTGGTCCATGATGCCGCAGGGCATGCCGACGAAGTCGTTCTCGGCCTTCTGGCTGAGCAGGGCGATCTCCATGGGCGTCAGGCCGAGTCCGTACAGCTCGTTGAGCGCCGAGGCGACCGACACCTCCAGGGCCGCGCTGGAGCTGAGGCCGGCGCCCTGCGGCACGTCGCCGTCGATCGCGATGTCCGCGCCGCGCACCCGGTCACCCAGCACGGCCAGGACGCCGACCGCGTAGCGCGCCCAGCCCGTGGCCTCCTCGTACTCGCGGAAGGTGAAGGGCTCGCCCTCGGCCTGCATCGACAGCAGGCGGATCCGGTTGTCCTGGCGCGGGCTGACGGCGGCCGTGACGCCCCACGGCACCGCGAACGGCAGGACGAACCCGTCGTTGTAGTCGGTGTGCTCGCCGATCAGGTTCACCCGGCCGGGCGCGTGCCAGACCGTCTCGGGGTCCGCACCGAAGGCGGAACGAAAAGCTTCAACAACGCGCATAATCGAACACTCCTCAACAAAGGCCCGACCGTAGACTAGCGCCATGCAGGAGTTCGTGGATCCAGCGCTCGGCCCGGTCCGGCTCTTCCTGGTCCACGACGACAACAAGCCGCGCAAGCTCAAGTACAACCTGGGGCACCGGCGGGTGCTGACGTTCGGCGGGGCGTACTCCAACCACATCCGCGCGCTGGCCGAGGCCGGGCGTGAGCGCGGCATCGAGACGATCGGCGTGATCAGGGGCGAGGAGCACCTGCCGCTGAACCCCTCGCTGGCCTACGCGGCCGCCTGCGGCATGACGCTCACCTACCTCGACCGCGCCGCCTACCGGCTCAAGCACACCCCGGAGATGCGGGCGCGGCTGCGCGAGCGGTGGGGCGACGACGTGGCGATCCTGCCCGAGGGCGGCAGCAACGCGGCCGCCGTGCGCGGCATGGCCGAACTGCCCGGGGAGATCGGCGGCGACTACGACGTGATCTGCTGCCCGGTCGGCACCGGCGGCACCCTGGCCGGCATCTCGGCCGGGCTCGCCGAGGGCCGGCGGGCGCTCGGCTTCGCGGTGCTGAAGGGCGCCGGCTTCCTGGCGGACGAGGTGGCCCGGCTGCAGCGTGAGGCGTACGGGCGCACCTGGCACAACTGGTCGATCGACCTCGAACACCACTTCGGCGGCTACGCCCGCACGACCCCCGAGCTGCGCCGGTTCGCCGCCGTGCACCGGGTCGAGGAGATCTACGTGGCGAAGATGCTCGCCGGGATCATCGACCTGGCCGGGCGCGGCGAGTTCGCGCCAGGCACCAGGATCGTGGCCGTCGTCACCGGTCAGCCCTCCACGCCCGTCGCCGAGTGAGCGGCGCCGACCGGCTTCGACTCGGGTGAGCCGCGCTGGCGCAGGTAGATCGACAACACCACCATCGACAACACGGCCAGCAGCTCGGACTGCCAGTTCTGCAGGCTCCTGTCCCAGAACTCCGGCGAGGTCACGTACGAGCTCCAGGTGACGGGATCACGCAGCTCCCCGAGCCGGTCGGCGTTGTAGGCGGCCTGCCCGGCCACCGACTGCGCCAGCCACGACAGCAGGAAGATCGTCCCCATCACCAGCCCGAGCGAGTTGCTGAACAGCCACAGCCGCGCCCCCTTGACCCGCGCCCAGGCGGGGGAGTCGTCGTCGGCGTACGGGCCGATCTGCTGGTCCTCGTCGGACTCGGCGCCGGCCTTGTGCGGCTCCTTGGACTCCGGTGAGCCCTGCTGCACCAGCCAGACCGTGAGCATGATGAACAGCAGGAACTGCAGGTACTCCGACTGCCAGTTCTCGGCCACGTTCACCGCGAAGGCCGAGGAGGCCACGTAGTCGAGCAGCGACACCGGCTCGGCGCCCTGCACCATCTGCTCGTCGTTGTACTGCAGCAGGCCCGCGACGGCCTGACCGGCCAGCGCCAGCACGAACATGATCATGAACGCCAGCGAGAGCGAGTTCTTCTTCAGCCACCTCATAGGCGGGACCACCCGATGGCGAAGAACCAGGCCAGGCCGACCACGATGAGCAGGGCGGTCAGCGTGAAGACGGTACGCATCAGTCGTCCACCTCGCACTCGTACGGCATGTCACGCACCGGCTCGCAGCCCGCGGCCTTGACCCGCCAGCCGTCGCTGTAACGGTGCAGGAAGAGGGTGTCTCCGGCCAGGCGCACCTGCGCGTCCTCACCCCAGACGGACACCTCGGTGACCCGGCCGCCGGGGCCGAGCCCCAGCTCGCGCAGCGCCTCGGGGCAGCTCTGGCCGGGGTCGGGCAGCTTCTCCGCGGTCCGCCTGGTGAGCATCGCGCAGGCGGCGTCCTCCCGATGCGCGCCGAGCGCGGCGTGGAAACGCTCGGCCGCACGGGCGGGGGAGACCGTGTCCACGGCGCACCCGGCCGCCGCGAGCGCGACTGCCGCGAGCACGACGATCGGGATCCTCATGGGCCTCTGCTACCCACGCGAGCCCCAGGAATGCGGGCCCCAGGAATGCGAGCCCCAGGAACGCCGTGCTCAGGAGTCGAGCTGGTCGAGCACCGGGGTCACGAGCGCGTTCAGTTCGCGCACCAGCACCACCAGCGCCCGGTGCGCGCTCTGCTCGACCTGGTCGTGCGGGCCCTCGGGCTCGGGCGGCAGGCCGTCGAGCGGCACGGGGGCCTCGATGAGCAGCGTGGCGCGCAGGAACGGGATCCTGGCCAGGTCTTCCTGGGTCGGCTCGACGTACTGGCCGAAGCTCGCCTGCCAGCCCGTCCAGCCCCGGTCGCGCCACCAGGCGCGGGAGCGGGTCAGCTGCTCGGGCAGCGGGGAGACCAGCGTGATGCGGGCGTTGAGCGAGCCGTCGTAGGTGTTGCGCAGACAGGTGGCGTCGAGGATGCGCCGGTCCCAGCGGACGTGGCCCGGCGTCAGCGACGGCGGCGTGGCCAGCCGCCAGGCCGCGCAGGCGAACCTGACCGGGGCGATGTCGCCCCACTCGAACTCCTCCAGGTTCTTGCGCACGTGCACGGCATAGCGCCCGCCGCGGTCCCTGTCGAGCTCCTGATCGATCCAGAACGCCTTCGCCATGGGATCTACGCTACGGCCCCCGCCCGCGCCGTGCTGGATGAACTTGTAGTTAATTAAATGACCAAATAGCATCATCTAGTCAAACATTTGGGAGGTGGAGCGGGATGCCGCGTGGACGTCCGGCACTCGACCCCGAGCGTCAGCTCGCCAGAGCGCACACGATCCTCGACGCCGCGGCCGAGCTCATCCTGCGCTGGGGCTACGACAAGACCACGATCGACGACGTGGCCCGCCGCGCCGAGGTCGCCAAGGGCACCATCTACCTGCACTGGAAGACGCGCGACGCGCTGTTCGCGGCGCTGCTGCGGCGCGAGCGGGTGCTCATGCTGGCCGAGGCACGCGAGCGGGCGCCGCGATCGCCGCGCGCGCTGTTCGGCGAGCTGAGCCTCGGCATGCTGCGGCGCCCGCTGCTCAAGGCGCTGCTGATCGGCGACACCCGGGTGCTGGGCAAGCTCACCAGGCGCAAGGACCGCGCCCCCGGCGCGCTGGAGCTGGGCGGCGCGTTCGAGGCGTACCTGGCCGAGCTGGTCGCGCTGGGCGCGGTGCGCCCGGTGGCCCCGGGCGAGCACGCCCTGGTGATCAGCTCGGTCGTGTACGGCTTCCTGCTGCTGCCCGGGCTGCTGCCGGGTGGCTCGCCGGTGCCGGACGAGCGGCTGGCCGAGCTGGTCGCCGACACCGTCGAGCGCGCGCTGGCCACCGGCGAACCCCTGCCCGCGGGCCGGGCGGCGGCCGTCGCGCGGGCCACCTCCGGCTATCTCGACGCCATCGACGAGATCGCCAGGCGCAAGCTGGCGGCCTCGATGGGCGTCGAATCAACCGTTATCGAGGAGCGTGTGACGTGAGTGCCGTACTGCCTCTGGACGCCGCCGCGGCCGACCTGGCCACGGCAGGCGGCAAGGGCGCTTCGCTGGCCCGGCTGACCAGGGCCGGCCTGCCGGTCCCCGGCGGGTTCCACATCACCACCGACGCCTACCGGGCGTTCGTCGCCGACTTCCGTGACGAGCTGCTCCTGGCCGCCGCGTCCGGCGCCGGCGAACGGGCGGCCGCGCTGTTCGCCGCCCGCGAGATGCCGGCGGAGACCGCCGCCGAGATCCGCCGGGCCTACGACGCGCTCGGCCCCGGCGTGCCGGTGGCGGTCCGCTCGTCGGCCACCGCCGAGGACCTGCCCGACATGTCGTTCGCCGGGCAGCAGGACACGTTTCTCAACGTACGCGGCGACGGGCTGCTCGACGCGGTCAAACGCTGCTGGGCCTCGCTGTGGAACCCGCGCGCCATCGCCTACCGCGAGCACAACGGCGTCGCGCACGACGACGTCGCGCTGGCCGTGGTGGTCCAGGAACTCGTCGACGCCGACGCGGCAGGCGTCATGTTCACCGCCAACCCGGTGACCGGCGATCGCGGCGAGATCGTCGTCAACGCGTCGTGGGGGCTGGGCGAGGCGGTGGTCGGCGGGCAGGTCACGCCCGACACCGTGGTGATCTCCGGCGGGGCGGTCACCCAGCTCCAGGTGGCCGACAAGACGGTCATGACCGTGCGCACCGAGACCGGCACCGAGGAGCGGCCCGTGCCCGCAGATTTGCGCGCACGCGCGGTGCTCGACGAGCCGCAGGCGCTCGCGCTGGCCGAGCTGGGCGCCCGCGTCCAGGAGCTGTACGGCATCCCCATGGACGTCGAGTGGGCCAGGCGCGACGGCGCGTTCGCCATCGTCCAGGCCCGGCCCATCACCGGGCTCAGGCCCCAGGTGGAGGAGTGGAACGACAGCCTCAAGGGCGACTACCTGTGGACGGCGGGCAACCTGGGCGAGGCCATCCCCGACGTGATGACGCCCGCCACCTGGTCGTTCGTGCGCCTGTTCATCCACGAGGCCATGTCCGCCTCGACGCTGCCCGGGTTCGACCTGGTCGGCAACATCGGCGGCCGCTTCTACATGAACCTCAGCATCACGTTCGCGGTGGCCAGGGCGCTGGGCATGCAGGGCAGGCTCGGCGCGGTCGAGCAGGTCTTCGGCAAGCTCCCGCCCGGCCTGGACGTGCCCGTGCCGGCACTCTCCCGCTGGCAGATCATCAAGGCCGTGCTGCCCATGGCGATGCGCATCAGGAAGCGCGTGCGCGACAGCCTCAAGGACATGCCGGACTTCCTGGCAGGGGCGCGCGAGCGCGGCGAACGGGTGCGCGAGCGCATCGCGGCCACGCAGTCGGGGCCCGAGCTGGCCGATCTGTGGACGGCTGAGGTCGAGCCGTACCTGGTCACCGCCTGCCGCATGCTGGAGGCGGCCGGCCGGCAGGGCGGCAGCACACTCGTCTACACCCGCGACAGGCTGCGCAAGCTGATGGGCGACACCGCCGCCGAGGCCATGCTGACCGGCGTCAACACCGACGGCGAGCTGGCCAGCCTGGGCCCGGTGATGGGCCTGACCAGGCTGGCCCACGGCGAGATCACCAGGGACGAGTTCGCCCGCGCCTACGGCCACCGCGGGCCGCACGAGTTCGAGGTGTCGATCCCGCGCCCCGGCGAGGACCCGGCCTGGATCGACGCCCAGCTCGCCGGCCTGCGCGACCTGCGGGCGGGCACCGAGTCGCTGCTCGCCCGCCAGGAGAAGGCCAGGCAGGAGGCCTGGGCACGCTTCGCCGAGCGTTACCCGGGCAAGGAGACGAAGATGCGGGCCCGGGTGCGGCGCTGGAACGCCGTCGTCAGGGACCGCGAGTCGACCCGGTCGGAGACGATCCGGGCGTTCTGGGCGCTGCGCGCGTTCGTGCTGCGGGCCGGCGAGCTGACCGGCCGCGGTGACGACCTGTTCCACCTGTATCTGGAGGAGATCCTGGCCGTGCTGCGCGGCGACCTCGCCCCGCTGGAGCGGGTGGAGGTGCGGCGGGCCACGTACGAGCAGTACGCGGCGCTGCCCGCGTACCCGGCGCTGATCGTCGGCCGGTTCGACCCGGTGCGCTGGGCGGCCGACCCCGGCCGGCGCGCCGACATCCACGACGCGCGCGGCGGCACCGCGCCGGTGAGCGACACCGTGTCGGGCTTCCCCGGCGCGCCCGGTGTGGTCGAGGGCATCGCCAGGGTGATCTCAGGCCCCGAGGACGGCGACCGGCTGGGCGCGGGCGAGATCCTGGTGACCACGCTCACGAACGTCGGCTGGACCCCGATGTTCCCCCGGGCCGCGGCCGTGGTGACCGACCTGGGCGCGCCGCTGTCGCACGCCTCGATCGTGGCCCGCGAGCTGGGCATCCCCGCCGTGGTCGGCACCGGCAACGCCACCATGCGGCTGCGCGACGGCGACAGGATCAGGGTGGACGGCGAACGCGGCACGGTCGAGCTGCTGTCCTAGCCCAGGGCTCGCGTATGACACGTGCGCAGCCGGGGACCCGTGAACGCGAGCGCCTGCTCGTCCTCGCCCAGGTCGGCGAACGCGATCACCAGCGCCGACAGCATGAAACAGGCCCCCACCAGGGCCATCGTCCACGGCCCTCCCAGCGGCCGCCACGGCCGGGCGCGGCCGGTTCCCGCGGCGGCCGCGAGCAGCGCGATCGCGGCCACCGCCAGGGCTAACGGGATCAGGTTTTGCGGCGGCGCGTAGTCCAAGCTCTCCATGCGCAGATCGTAGTGAGAAGCGGTGCCGGCCGTCGTGCACCATGGAGTGGTGAACGAGAGCACGTTCGGTGCGCTGGCCGAGCTGGTGGCCGGCGGCCGGGTGGCGGTGCTGAGCGGGGCCGGGCTGTCCACCGAGTCCGGCATTCCCGACTACCGGGGGCCCACCGGGCTGGCGCGGCGGGCCGAGCCGATGACGTACCAGGCGTTCGTGGGCAGCGGCCAGGCCAGGCGGCGCTACTGGGCGCGCAGCCACGTCGGGTGGCGGCGGATCGGCGAAGCCGCGCCGAACGCCGGGCATCGCGCGGTCGCCGAGCTGGAGCGGCGCGGGCTGGTGTGCGGCATCGTCACCCAGAACGTCGACGGCCTGCACCAGGCGGCGGGCGCGCGCCGGGTGATCGAGCTGCACGGCGGGCTCGACCGGGTGGTGTGCCTGTCGTGCCGCGCGCGCACCGCCCGCGCCGAGCTGGAGGAACGGCTGGTGGCCGCCAACCCCGGCTGGGAGGCGGCGGCCGGGCAGATCAACCCCGACGGCGACGCGGTGCTGACCGACGCCCAGGTCGCCGGGTTCCGGGTGGTCGACTGCACCGGCTGCGGCGGGCTGCTCAAGCCCGACGTGATCTTCTTCGGCGAGAACGTGCCCAAGCCGCGCGTCGACGAATGCTTCGCGCTGGTGTGCGGGGCGCGGGCGCTGCTGGTGCTGGGCTCGTCGCTGGCGGTCAGGTCCGGGCTGCGGTTCGTCAGCAGGGCGGCGGAGCTGGGCATCCCGATCGCGATCGTCAACCAGGGTCCGACGCGCGGCGACTCGGCGGCCGCGCTCACCCTCGACGCGCCGCTCGGCGCCACGCTGACCGCGCTGGTGTCCGGTTCGGCGGGCGAGCTCACCGCCGCCGGTGGGACACAATGGTGAGCATGTCCCCGTCCTCCTGCCTGTGCGGCCTGCCCGCGCCGTACGCCGACTGCTGCGGCCGACTCCACCGGGGCGAGCGCGCGGCCGCCACCGCCGAGCAGCTCATGCGCTCCAGGTTCAGCGCGTTCGGGGTGGGCGACGAGGCGTATCTGCTGCGCACCTGGCATCCGTCGAGCCGGCCCGCCCAGGTGGGCCTCGACAGGAAGCTGCGCTGGGTGCGCCTGGAGGTGCTGGAGACCACCGGCGGCAGCACGTTCCACACCGAGGGCACGGTCCGTTTCCGCGCCCACTACGTGGAGCGCGGCCGGCCGGGCGAGATGGAGGAGCACAGCCGCTTCGTGCGGCTCGACGGCCGCTGGGTCTACGCCGGGGTCGTCTGACCCGGTCAGTCCAGCCACTGCCGCAGCAGGCAGCGGGGGTTGTCCGGGTCGTCGGTGAAGGCGGTCCTGCCGTGCAGGATCGAGGTGTTGTCCAGGATCAGCAGGTCGCCGGGGCGCAGGCGCAGCTCGACGGTCAGGCCGGGGTCGGCCAGTGCCGCGTCGAAGGCGTCGAGCGCGGCCCGCGTCCGCGCGCTGAACGGCCGGCCGGTGGCCTGGTTGCCGCGCTCGATCCAGTGGCGGTTGTAGTGCACCCGGCGGTCGCGGGTGAAGACCGGGTAGACCCGGCCGGTGCCGAAGTGGAAGTCCTGGTACAGCTCCTCGACCAGGCCGGGATGGCTCGTCCGCAGGCGGGCGTGCACGGTGTGGCCGTTCGCCAGCACCGAATCGCCGCCCGCGGCCGCCGCGCGCACGCAACGCAGGGCCAGCAGCCGCGGCGGGCGCGGCGGCCCGGCGCGGTCGGTGTGCAGGGCCAGCGGCCCGGTGTCCATGCCCCGGCGCGGCTCGCCCCGGCCAGACAGGTCCGTGACCAGGCCGGTCGGCTCCGGACGCGGCACGCCGAGCAGGCGGGCGAAGCGGCGGGGGATCGGGTCGCCGTGGTCCGCGACGGGCAGGCCGCGCACCACCGTGAAGCCAGGGCCGTGCTCCAGCGCGTGTCCGACCCGCGCGGCGATCGCCGGGTCGTCCGGTTCTGCGGCGTCGATCAGCCAGTCGGCCGGGGTGAGGGTCGTACGGGTCCAGGTGGTCACCATGTCCCGCTACGTACCCGCTGTGCGGGCAGCGTGTTGAATGAGGGATTCGATGCCGATCACGCCAGGGAGTTAATATGCGGAAATATGTGATCATGGGGGTGCAGGGCAGCGGCAAGGGCACCCAGGCCACGCTGCTCGCCCGCGATCTCGACCTCGTGCACATCAGCGTCGGTGACATCTTCCGCTGGCACGTCAAGAACCACACCAAGCTCGGCGCCCAGGTGCGCCGCGTGGTCACGGCGGGCGAGCTGGTGGGGGACGACCTGGTCGAGTCCGTCGTCAGGGACCGGTTGCAGCAGCACGACTGGAACTACGGCTTCGTCGTCGACGGGTTCCCGCGCAACCGCAGGCAGGCGGAGTTCTTCCTGGAGAGCTACGACATCGACGGGGTGATCCTGCTCGACCTGCCGGACGAGGAGGTGCGCAGGCGGGTGCTGGCCCGGCGGCTGTGCTCGCGCTGCGGCATGGACTACAACCTGATCGCGCACCGGCCCGAGGTCGAGGGACGGTGTGACGTCTGCGGCGGCGAACTGGTCACCCGGGCCGACGACACCCCCGACGCGCTGGCCAAGCGGTTGCGCGACTACCACGACAAGACCGACCCGGTGGTGGAGCTGTTCCGGGGCAAGGAGTACGTGATGACCATCGACGCCCGGGCGGACAAGGTCACCGTGCAGCAGACGATCAGGCAGCTCTTCCACCTGCCGCCGTACGTCCCCTGATTCACAAGCGGGACGATCTTTGACAAATACCCCTAAATTGGACGGACGCATTCAGGTGCAGGGGCCATAATCCTGAGGCAGGCCGGGAGAACCAAGGACAGGATGGGCGGATGGTAACAAGGGTGGTCGCCATCGCGATGGCGGTGCTGTCCCCGCTCCTCGAAGTGGCCGCCATGGTGATCTTCGCGAAGCTGCCCGCCGAGTGGCTGCCCGCGACCCCCGTGACACCCCAGTCGGCCGTCGCCCTGACCTTCCCCGCCGTGGGCGCGTTCCTGCTCGCCCACCGGCCCGGGCTCAACCTGGCCTGGCTGATGAGCGCCGGCGGGATGGCCGCGGCCGTCAGCGACTTCTCGTACGCGCTGATGTTCCGCTCGGCCGCCGACGGCGAGCTGGCGCTGGCCGGCTTCCTGCGCTTCCCCGGCGTGATCGGGTGGGCGCTGTGCGGCATGGCGCTCACCTCGCTGCTGCCCCTGTACTCGCCCGACGGCCGCCTGCCCTCGCCGCGCTGGCGTCCGGTCGTCGTGCTCGGCATCACCGCGCTCAGCGTGGAGCTGCTGCACCTGATGCTCCGCCCCGACCCCTCGCCCGTGGGCTACCGCTACCCGGCCGTGATCCACAACCCGCTGCAGGTCAGGGCGCTCGTGCCGGTCAACGACGCGATCTCGGCGATCGCCTGGACGGGCATCTACCTGTCGATGGCGCTGGCCGCGTTGTCCCTGCTGATCAGGCTCAGGCGCGCCGACCCGGTGGGCAAGCGGCAGATCGGCTGGCCGCTGCTGGCCTTCAGCGGGTACGTCGTGTTCCTGATCGTCGGCGCGTTCGTGCCCGAGATGACCTGGCTGGCGATCGGCTGGGCGACGCTGATCCCGATCGCGGTGGCGTTCTCGGTGATGCGGTACCGGCTCTACGGCATCGACACCGTGATCGGCAGGACGTTCGTGGCGGTCGGGCTGCTGGTCGTCGTGAGCGCGGTCTACTTCGGCGTCGGCACGCTGTCGAGCCTGCTGGTCTCCGGCTACGACCAGATCGCCGGGCTGGCGTCCGCGCTGTTCGCCGGGGCGTTCTTCCAGCCGCTGCGGCGCGCGTTGCAGCGGACCGTGGACCGGATGTTGTACGGCCGGGTCGGCGACCCGCGCGTGCTGGCAGAACGCCTGACCCAGGCGGTGCGGCGCGGCGACCCCGCCGAGGCGCTGACCTCGGTGGTGAGCGTGCTGCGCGACGGCCTGGCGGTCGAGGGCGTGGCCGTGGAGGTGGCCGACGGCGAGCCGCGTTACGTGGAGAGCGGCCCGGTGGGGCCGGACCCGCGCGAGGTGCCGCTGGTCTGGCACGGCGAACAGGTCGGCAGGCTGCTCGTCGGGCAGCCAGGGCCGCGCAGGTTCCCCGCCGCGCACGACGAGCGGGTGCTCGCCACGCTCACGCCGTACGCGGCGGACGTGGCGCACGCCGTACGCATGGCCGCCGACCTGCAGCGCTCCAGGGAACGCATCCTCACCGCGCGCGAGGAGGAACGCCGCAGGCTGCGCCGCGACCTGCACGACGGGCTCGGGCAGACGCTCACCGCCATGGCGATGACGCTCAACATCGCCCGCAGCCGCCTGAAGAACTCCCCGGACGCGGCCGACGCGCTGCTGCGCGACCTGCGTTCCGGCATGGACGCGGTCACCGGCGACGTCCGCGAACTGGTCTACGGCCTGCGCCCGCCCGCACTCGACGACCTGGGCCTGGCCCAGGCGGTACGCGAGCTGGCCGGGCAGGCCTCGGCGGGCACCGAGATCACCGTGGAGGTCGAGGGCGACCTGACCGGGCTGCCCGCGGCCGTGGAGGTGGCGGTGTACCGGATCGTCCAGGAGGCGCTGACCAACGTGCGCAGGCACGCCCAGGCCACGCGCGCCCGGGTGGTGCTGCGGCGCGAGCGGGCCGCGCTGCGGCTGCTGGTCGGCGACGACGGCCAGGGGCTGCCGGAGGAGTACCGCTCCGGGGTCGGGCTCAGCTCGATGCGGGAACGCGCGGCGGAGCTGGGCGGCATCTCGGTCGTCAGCGCGGAGCCCGGCGGGGGCACGCGGGTGGAGGTCATGCTGCCGCTGTCCACCACGGCCGCCGCGTCCACCGCGTCCACTGCGGCCGCCGCCGACCGCCGCTCGGTGGGCTCCGCCGCCGGCTGACCGCCGCGAGGCGACCGGCTGCCGCCCGAGGCGGCCACCCCGTGCCGCCCGGGGACCGGCGCGGCTAGGGTTTTCCCCGATCCGGACCCTGGGGCCGTCCGCCACCCGCCGTTCTAGCGTGGGTGAACAACTCCAGGAGGTGGGCCGCATGCCGTCACTGACGATCGCTCTGGAGGAGGGGTTCTCCGGCGAGCGGGTGACGATCCTGCTGGACGGAGAGGTCGTCTTCGACCAGGACGGCGTGCGGACGCGAACGCAGATCGGGATGGCGCACACGTTCACCGTCGAGACGTCGCCGGGCGAACACCGGATCGAGGTGCGCACGCGGACGCGCACGCAGGTGGGGGAGCAGCCGCCGGTGGAGGCGGCGGCGCGGGCCGACACCGGCACGGCGCCGGTCGTCCGCGTGTCCAGGCACCCGTCCGGGCTGCGCATGAGCGCCGACGCCACGCCGCTGCGTTACCTCTGAGCCTCCGGAGATGGCCGAAGTACCGACTCAGGCCGAGGAGACCGAAGTGGCTGCCACAGACAAACCCACGACCAAGACCCAGCAGTACTCCGAGCAGCAGATCGATCAGCAGGCTGGGCAGGACGAGCTCACGCAGGAAGAGGCGATGCGGCGGCTGGCCGAGCTGTCGGAGATGATGAGCCAGGCGACGGGCGAGGCGATCCCGCCCATCCTGCCGATCTTCCGGCGCAGCGGCGTCTACCTCCGCAACCCGGTGCACCACCTGCCGGTCCAGCCCGGCGAGGGCGCGCCCGCCGAGCAGGTGGTGGAGTCGGAGCAGGCGATACCCCCGCGCATCGAGATCGAGGAACTGCGGGTCGACGTGGACGGCCTGGCGCCGACCATGACGATCAGCGGCTCGATCTTCAAGCTGTTCCAGGGCCGGCTGACCTGGATCGCCCGGGTCGCCTACCAGCAGAACACCAAGACCTACACCGGCGCGATCACCTACCGGGACGGCCCGCTGACGCTGCTCCCGCACACCCACATCGCGGTCAAGCTGTCGAGCCTGCCGTTCGGCATGCGGACCGCGCAGGTCCGCTTCACCGGCGGCGGCATGCCCGCCTCCACCCGGCACTACACCTTCCGCGACTCCCACTTCCGCACCGTGGGCATCGAGTTCGACTGCGCCAGCGACGCCTCGCTGGTGACGTCGTATCCGCTGCACTCCCACCCGAACCGGCCGGTGGACCTGCCCAACGTCACGCTCACGGTGGAGCAGGTGTTCTCGCGCCAGGGCATCAGGGTGATCAACACCGGCGGCGGCGACCAGATCCCGATCAGCGAGGCGATGAACGACGCCAAGTGGTCCGACCTGGAGATGCACGACGCCATGCAGCGCCACTGGACGAAGTGGGCCGACACCGCGCAGTGGCAGCTCTGGACGCTGTTCGCGGGCCAGCACGAGGCCGGCGCGAGCCTCGGCGGGATCATGTTCGACGACATCGGCACCGCACAGCGCCAGGGCTGCGCGATCTTCCTCAACTCCTTCATCTCCGACCCGCCACCCGGCGACCCCGACGCGCTCGCCGCCGTGCACCGGATGCGGTTCTGGACGGCCGTCCACGAGATCGGCCACACCTTCAACCTCGCGCACTCGTGGCAGAAGTCGCTGGTGCACCAGGGGAACGGGCCGTGGATGCCGCTGGCCGACGAGAAGGAGGCCCGCAGCCCGATGAACTACCCGTTCCTGGTGAACGGCGGCCCGCAGGCGTTCTTCGCCGACTTCCGCTACCTGTTCAGCGAGAACGAGCTGGTCTTCCTGCGGCACGCGCCGGCCAGGTTCGTCCAGCACGGCAACATGCCGTGGTTCGACCACCACGGCTTCGAGCAGGCCAGGGCCCGCGCCGGCGGTCTGCTGCAGCTCTCGCTGCGGCTCAACCGGGCCAGCGCGCGCTACGAGATGCTGGAGCCGGTGACCGCCGAGCTCAAGCTCAAGAACGTCTCCGCGGTGCCGGTCGTGGTCGACCGCAACATCCTGCAGAGCGACAGGCTCGGCGTCGTGGTCAGCCGCGAGGGCCGCGAGGCACGGCAGTGGGTCCCGTACGCGGCCTCCTGCACCGCGCCGCAGCCGCACGTGCTGCAGCCGGGCGAGTCGCTGTACGCGCCGCTGTTCTTGTCGGCGGGACGGTCCGGCTGGCTGATCGACGAGCCGGGCTCGTACCTGGCCTACGCGGCGGTCCGCGCGGACAGCGGCGACGTGTTGTCGGCGCCGCTGGCCGTCCGCGTGTCGCGCCCGGACTCCCACCAGCACGAGCGGGCGGCCGACGACCTGTTCACCGACGAGGTGGGCCGGGTGCTGACCTTCGGCGGCAGCCGGGTGCTGACCGGGGCCATGGACACCCTGCGCGAGATCGCCGAAGGCCAGCAGGAACGCGCGGTCGCCAAGTACGCGGCGGCCTGCGTGGCCAGGATCTCCGCGGTGCCCGGCCGGGTCCTGGAGGTCACCGACGGCGAGCGCAGGTTCACCGTCACCAGGGCGCAGCCGGACGTCGCCGAGCGCATGGTGTCGATCGCCTACGGCGACATGAACACCGCGGCGGAGACCCTCGGCCACATCAGGCTCACCCAGGAGGTGACCCGGGTGGCCAGGGCGCTGGTCAGGCAGGGCGACGAGCGGCGCGGCGCAAGCCTGGCGGACGGGCTGGCCCACACGCTCGAACAGCGCGCGGTGCTCGGGTCGGTGGTCGCCGAGGTCCGTCAGACCGTCGAGCAGGCCAGACAGGAGGACACCAAGAAGCCCAGGCTCTGACCCCGTGAGGGCGGAAGGGCGGCCCCTGACCGGGCCGCCCTTTCCGGTTCGGCGAAGGGGCGGCCCGGTGACCGGGCGGCCCTTTCCGGTTCGGCGGAAGGGCCGGTGACCGGGGCGGGCCTCAGGTCTGCTCGCGGCGGGCCTTGGCGCGGCGCTTGCCCTCGTGCATGGCCTGCACCCGGGCGACCGGGATGGTGTGCCCCTCGGCGATCAGGTCGTCGGGCAGCGACTGCGCGGCGGGCATCCGCTCGGCCCACGGGTCGGACCCGCCCAGCAGCCCGGGCGCGGTGCGTACGGTGAAGTCGGCCGGCGACACCCGGTCCAGGTCCTCCCAGGCCACCGGGAACGACACCGGCACGCCGGGCCTGACCCGCGGGCTGTAGGCGGCCACCACGGTGGCGCCCCCGGCCCGCGTGGAGTCGAGGAACACCTTGCCCGCCCGGTCTTCCCTGATGAACGCGGTGGTGGCCAGGGCCGGGTCGATCCGCTCGGCCCGCGCGGCCACCGCCCGGGTGGCCGCCGCCAGGTCCTCAGGCGGGATGCCCGCCACCACCGGGACGAACACGTGCACCCCCTTGGCCCCGCTGGTCTTCACCGCGCCGGACAGCCCGGCCTCGGCCAGCGCCTGACGGATCAGGAAGGCGGCACGCACGGCGAGCTGGAACGAGTCGCCCTCCGGCGGGTCGAGGTCGAGGATCAGGTGCGTGAAGTGGTCGCCCCGGTACAGCGCCGGGTGGTACTCGACGGCTCGCTGATTGGCGAACCACAGCAGGGTGGGCCGGTCGTCGCAGAGCGCGTACGTCACCCGCCGCTGGGACGCCTCGGCCCACACGGAGATCGTCCGGATCCAGGAGGGGGCGTACTTGGGCAGGTTCTTCTGCATGAACGCCTCCTGACCTGGGCGTACGCGCAGCACCGAGAGCGCGCGCCCGCTCAGCGCGGGCACGATCCTGTCGTGCACCGCGTCGAGGTAGTCGACGAGGTCGCGTTTCGTCGCGTCCGCCCCGTCGAACAGGGGCTGGTCGAGGTTGGTCAGCGACACGCCGTCGCGAGTCTCTTCGCCGCTCATCCGCCCCACGATGCCCGTTACGCGTGCATCAGGTCAACGATCTACCGGTAGACGGCGAGCGCGGCCTCGGCGATGAGGGTCTCGACGATGGTGACGACGTCCTGGACGGCGGGCGTGCTCTCGCGGGCGATGGTGCGCAACCGGCCGACGAGCTGGCTGGACGGCTGGTCGAGGTACAGCTCGGTCTCCACGCGCAGCACCGCGACCAGCCCGCACAGCGCCGCGCTGCGGTCGTCGGGCTGCTTCCAGCCCTCCACCGCCGAGCGCACCCCGGCCGCCGCCCGCACCACCGCCGCCATGTCGGTGAGCTGGTAACGCGTGTACGGCAACATGCCCAGCCGCCGCTTGGTCACCTTGGTCAGCACCCCGGCGGCCACCAGGCTGCCGCAGGTGCGGTCGTACATGTCGGGCGCCAGCCGCTTGATCCAGAACTTGACGTCGCGGTTGGCACGGTCCTGCGCGATCTGCGGGATGAGGCTGTCGGTGACCGCGTCGCCGACCGGGGTGCGGTCGCTGACCGAGGCCTGACCCTGGACGATCGTGAGCCGTTCGCGCAGGGCCAGGTCGAGCAGCACCGCCCCGGCCAGCCCGAGCGCCATCGAGGACTGATGGATCAGGGGCTTGCCGGAGTGGTCGTGGGAGATGAGGTACAGCTCCTGGTGGAGCGGCAGCCGTTCCATTGCGGGGGCGATCCTTTACTGCAGGGGTCCCGATCTGGCCGGGATAGTGATGCTACTCACTTCTCGGCGGCCACCGGGTAGGGAAGCGTGGGACGGCGGCCGAGCGCGTACAGCACACCCAGCACCACCAGGCCGAGCCCGAGCCAGACCATCATCACCAGTTGCGCGTTGAAGTCGGAGTAGAACACCACGAAGACCAGCACGGCCATGCCGATCAGCGGCGCGAGCAGGTGCGCCCAGAGGTTCGACGAGCGGCCGCGGATCAGGTAGTGCACGATCACCGACAGGTGCAGCACCGCGAACGAGATCAGCGCCCCCATGTTGACCAGGCTGGTGAGCAGTCCCGCGCCGTCCTCGCGCAGGGACATCCAGCCGCCGATCGCGATCGACGTCGCGGCCACCAGCAGCGTGGCGTTGGTCGGCACCGAGCGCTTGACCGAGACCCTGGCCAGGAACGACGGGAGCTGCCTGTCGCGGGCCATCGCGTACAGCAGGCGTGACACCGAGACCTGGGCGACCATCGTGTTGCCGACGCCCCAGGAGACGGCGGTCGCGGCCGTGGTGACGTGCCTGAGCCAGTCGCCGCCGGCGTACGCGGCGACCTCGTAGAAGGCGGTGTCCCCGGCCCTGGCGATCATCGCGGGGTCGGGCACCAGGAGCGCGGCCACCCAGACCTGGGTGACGAACAGCACCGCGGCCAGGACCAGGGCGATCCGCATGGCCCGTCCCACCTCGGCGGACCCGCCCGACGACTCCTCGGCCAGCATGCTGATGCCGTCGAAGCCGAGGAAGGACAGGACGGCGATGGAGACCGCGCCGAAGATGAGCGGCCAGGAGAAGGTGTCGGGGTTGAACAACGCGTTGAGATTGAAGCCCTGCCCCTTGCCCGAGGCCAGCGCCCAGACGCCGACCAGCAGGAACAGGACCAGGACGACCAGCTCCGCGACGATCATGATCTTGGTGAGCTGCACCGTCATCTTGATCCCCCGCAGGTTGATCACGGTGTTGATCACGACGAAGACGACCAGCCAGCCGAGCACCGGGATGCCGGGCGCGATCGCGTTCATGGCGATCGACGCGATCAGGTACAGCAGGCACGGCACCAGGATGTAGTCGAGCAGGATCGCCCAGCCGGTCAGGAAGCCGACCGGCGGCGCGATGCCGCGGCCCGCGTAGTTGTAGACGGAGCCGGACAGCGGGAACGCCTTGACCATCTGCGCGTAGGAGGCGGCGGTGAAGAGCATGGCCACCACGCCCACCAGGTAAGCCAGGGCCGGCATACCGCCTGATTTGCTGTAGACCATGCCGAAGATCGCGAAGGGGGCGATCGGCACCATGAACATCAGGCCGTAGAACACGAGGTCGACGAAGCCCACCCCGCGCCGTAATTCCTGCCGGTAACCGAACTGCTCGATGGTCTCCTGTGGCTGCATGACAGCCTCTCCATGTCTATTGTCAACCTGCGGGGGATCCTGCCGGTCCGTGGCGGAACACGGTCCGTGGCGGGGTATGTCTGGGGATCTTTCCGTAGCTCACCGCGTGCCGCAAGCTGTCAGCGCATGTCAAGTCACGCTCGGATACATAACGCTGAGGGAGTTCCATGACGGTTCCGCGGGCGAGACGGTATCTGGCGGCACTGGCCGCCGCCTTCCTCATCGGCGCCTGCACCACCCAGGGCGTCACCCCGGCCGCCCCCACCTCGGGCGCCAGAGTCGTGGCCGCGAAGCAGGCGGGGGAGCGGGGCAGGGACCTCACGGTCGAGTCACGGGCGCTCGGCCGCACCTCGCCCGTCAGGGTCCTGCTGCCCGAGGGCTGGCGGCCGGGCTCGGGTCCCTGGCCGGTCCTCTACCTGCTGCACGGCTGCTGCGGCGACCAGCTCGACTGGGTCACCATGGGCGGCGCGGAGCGCGTCACCGCGTCCCTGCGCGCGATCGTGGTCATCCCGGACGGCGGCAGCGCCGGCTTCTACTCCGACTGGCTCAGCGGCCCCCGATGGGAGACCTACCACCTGCGCGAACTGCTCCCGCTGATCGAGGCCGAGTTCGGCGCGGGGCCGAAGCGGGCGGTCGCCGGCCTGTCGATGGGCGGGCTGGGCGCGATGATCTACGCCGCCAGGAACCCGGGCATGTTCCGCGCCGCGGCCTCGTTCTCCGGCGTGCTGGACATCGAGACGGGCGCCGAGGGCGTGCGCGGTCTCGTCCGCAGGCAGGGCGAGGACCCCGACCTGCTGTGGGGCGACCCGTCCGCCGACCGCGAGGTCTGGGCCGCGCACAATCCGGCCGCCCTGGCCGCGCGGCTGAAGGGGATGCCGCTGTACGTGTCGTGCGGCGACGGCAGGCCGGGCCCGCTGGACGGCCCGGGCGCGCGGGCCGACTACGAGGACGCCCTGTTAGACCAGTCCACCACGTTCGCCGAGCGCGCCCGGGCCGCCGGAGCCCGCGTGACCACCGACTTCTACGGCCGGGGCACGCACACCTGGCCGTACTGGGAGCGGGCGCTGAAACGCGCGCTGCCCATGCTGCGCGCGGCCATCGACGCCTAGGACGAAAATACTAACCACATGGTAGGTTTTCGCCCAGTCGTGTAGCGAGAACGAAGGGCGGCAGCGTGGAACTCTCATTCCCTGAGCGGTTTCTGTGGGGAGCGGCGGGCAGCGCGCACCAGATCGAGGGCAACAACGTGGCCAGCGACCTGTGGGCGTTAGAAGGCCGCCCCGGCGGGTTCCTGCGCGAGCGCAGCGGCGACGCCTGCGACAGCTACCACCGCTGGCGCGAAGACCTGGACATCGTGCGTGACCTCGGGCTCAACAGCTACCGCTTCGGCATCGAGTGGGCCCGCGTGGAGCCGGTGGAAGGCCAGATCTCGCGGGCGGTGCTGGCGCACTACCGCCGCATGATCGAGGGCTGTCTCGAGCGCGGGCTGACCCCGATCGTGACGCTGCACCACTTCACCAGCCCGCTGTGGTTCCAGCGGGCGGGCGGCTGGACGGACGGGGAGGCGGCCGAGCGGTTCCGCCGCTACGTCCGCGCCGTGCGGCCCATCCTGGACGACGTCGCGTACGTGTGCACGATCAACGAGCCCAACATGCTCGCGATGATGGCCAACCTGATCAAGGGCGGCGAACGTGAGGGCGGCGTGGCCGGCGCGCTGCCGCCCCCCGACCAGGCGGTGGCCGACGGGCTGGCCGCCGCGCATCGCGCCGCCCGCGAGGAACTGGCCGGGCTGAGGTCCGGCTGGACGATCGCCAACCAGAACTTCGAGGCCGCCGACGGCGCCACGGCCGAACGCGACGCCTGGGCCTGGCCGCGCGAGGACCGGTTCATCGAGGTGGCCAAGGACGACGACTTCATCGGCGTGCAGGCCTACACGCGGGTGCGTGTCGGCGCGGACGGCGCGCTGCCGGTGCCCGGCGACGTCCGGCGCACGATCACCGGCTGGGAGTTCTACCCGGCCGCGCTGGGCAACGCGGTCCGCTACACCGCCGCCAGGGCGCCCGGCGTGCCGATCCTGGTGACCGAGAACGGCATCGCCACCGCCGACGACGCCGAACGCGTGGAGTACACCCGCGCGGCCCTGGCCGGGCTGCACGCCGCGCTCGCCGACGGCGTGGACGTGCGCGGCTACCTGCACTGGTCGCTGCTCGACAACTACGAGTGGGGCTCCTACGCGGCCACCTTCGGCCTGGTCTCGGTGGACCGCGAGACGTTCGAGCGCACGGTCAAGCCGAGCGCCCGCTGGCTGGGCGAGGTCGCCCGCGCCGGCGCGCTGACCCCGGCCTGAGCACCCGGGCGGGGTGCGCGCACCCCCGCCCGGGTGTTCAGCCCTGCTCGACGGCCGACACCAGCCGGTCGACGATCTCGGCCGACAACCCGATGCCGAACGTGCGGAACTTGATCAGCGGCACCCCGAGCGCCAGCCCGAGCAGCGCCGGATCGGCCCGCTCGAAGTCGGGCAGCCCGGTCCCCTGGCTCAGCAGCTCCTTGAGCACCCTGCCGCCCACCGGGTGGGCCAGCCACTCGCCGAGCGTGGACATCCCGGTCAGCGGCCCGGCGTAGCCGTCTCCGGGAGAGGACAGCTCGGCCCGCAGCCTGATGTCGCGCGAGGACGCGCCGACCTCGACCGCGAACGGCCCGGCGTCGATCGCCCAGCCGCCCCGCGACACCGACCACTGCGCGAGGTCCGCGCCGGTCAGCGTGAAGCGCACCCGCTCGCTCTCGCCGGGGTTCAGCCCGATCTTGGCGAAGCCGCGCAGCTCGCGCCGCGGCCGCACCGGCCGCTCGGCCTCGAAGGCCACGTAGAGCTGGACGACCTCGTGCGCGAACCGCTCGCCCGCGTTGGTGACGGTGAGCTCGACGCTCCACTCGTTCTCGCCGGTCTCGCGCGTCTCCAGGCCGGAGTAGTCGAAGCGGGTGTAGGTCAGCCCGTGACCGAACGGGTAGGCGACCTCGGTGCCCAGCGTGTCGTAGTGGCGGTAGCCGACGTAGCGGCCCTCGCCGTAGACCACCCGGCCGTCGGCGCCGGGGAAGTACAGGTGGGAGGGCACGTCGGCGAGCCGGAGCGGGATCGTCTCGGTGAGCCGGCCCGACGGGCTGTGCGTGCCGAGCAGCAGGTCGGCCAGCGCGCTCCCGCCGGCCTGGCCGAGCAGCCAGCCCTCCAGGACGGCCGAGGCGCACTCCTGCCACTCCGACACCGACACCACGCCGCCGTTGGACAGCACGACCACGACCTCGGGGCCCGCCTCGGCCACCCGGCGCAGCAGCTCGACCTGGGCCGCGGGCAGGTCGATCGTGGTGCGGTCGAAGCCCTCGGACTCGGCGGCGTCGGGCAGTCCGAGGAACAGCACCGCCACGTCGGCCGCCGCGGCCACCTCGACGGCCCGCGCGGCCAGTTCCTCGTCCGGGTGGCCGTCGAGCCGGTAGCCGGGGGCGAAGGACACCTCGATGGCCGCGCCGAGCGCGTCGAGCGCGTTGTCCAGCCGCGTGGGCACCACGTGCGAGCTGCCGCTGCCCTGGTAGCGCGGGGTGCGGGCGAGCTCGCCGAGCACGGCCACACGCCGGCCGGGCGCCAGCGGCAGCACGCCGCCGTCGTTCTTCAGCAGCACCGCGCCGGCGCGGGCGGCCTCGCGGGCGATCTCGTGGTGGGCCGCGACGTCCCAGCCGTCGAAGCGCCGCCGGTTCTCCACCCGCCTGGCCAGCTTGAGCAGCCGCTCACCGGCCAGCTCGACCACCGACTCGGCAAGCCGCCCGGCGCGCACCGCCTCGACGATCTCGGCGTCGGTGCCGGTCGGCGGCATCTCCAGGTCGAGCCCGGCGGCCAGGGCCGCCACCCGATCGTTGACCGCGCCCCAGTCGGACATCACCAGCCCGTCGAAGCCCCACTCGCCGCGCAGCAGGTCGGTCAGCAGCCAGCGGTGCTGGCTGGCGTACTCGCCGTTGATCCGGTTGTAGGAGCACATGACCGTGTACGGGCGCGCGTCGCGGATCACCCGCTCGAAGGCCGGCAGGTAGATCTCGCGCAGCGTCTGCTCGTCGACCTCGGCGCTGACGCGCATCCGGTCGGTCTCCTGGTTGTTGACGGCGAAGTGCTTGACGCACGCGCCGACGCCCAGCGACTGGATCCCGGTCACCACGGCCGCGCCCATCACCCCGGTCAGGTGCGGGTCCTCGGAGAAGTACTCGAAGTTGCGCCCGCACAGCGGCGAGCGCTTGATGTTGACGCCGGGGCCGAGCACCACGTCCACGCCCTGCGCGGACGCCTCGCGGGCCAGCGCCGCGCCCACCCGGTGGGCCAGCTCGGGGTCCCAGGACGAGCCGAGCGCCACCGCCGGCGGGAAGCAGGTGGCGGGCAGGCTGTTGTTCAGCCCGAGCGCGTCGCCGGCCGACTTCACCTGGCGGCGCATCCCGTGCGGGCCGTCCGACAGCGTGAGCGCCGGCACCACGTCACCGGCCGCCTGGGTGTGCCAGGTGTCGCTCCCCGAGGTGAGCGCGGCCTTCTCCGCCAGGGTGAGCTGGGAAATCGATGTCATGAGCTCCCTCGAATGGTGTTCTGATCCAGGCCGAGCTGAGTGAAGAACGCGGCCACCGTCGTCCGCATGTCGACCGTGTCGGGGTCGAGCAGCCACTGGGTCTGCAGGCCGTCGAGCAGCGCGATGAGCTGCTGGGCGACCGCGTCGGGGTCGTGCGCGAGCGGCGGCGTCTGGTGCGCGAACAGCTCGGTGAGAAAACGCACGCCGTGCTTGCGCAGCCGCCGGTACCGCCTGACGAAGAACTCGTGCGCGGGGTGCTCCGGGTCGGTCGCCTCGCCGGAGATCTTCACGTAGAGGCTGACCAGCCCTGGCGTGCGCATGTTGCGCTCGACCTGGTCGATGACGCGCGGCACGAGGTCCTCCGGGCTGAAGTCGTGCTCGGGCCCGGACATCACCTCCAGGTCGACCTCGTCGCGGCGGCCGAGCACCTGGGTGAGCAGGCTCTCCTTGCCGGGGAAGTGGTGCAGCAGACCCGCGTGGGTCAGTCCCGCGTGCGCGGCGATGTCGCGCAGCGACACGGCGTTGAAGCCGGAGCGGGAGAACAGCTCCATGGCGGAGTCGAGGATGCGTTCGCGCGTGCGCTCGCCCTTGCGGCCTCGACGGGGACTCGGCTCCTGAGAAGTCATCGGTTCTGACAACCGACCGGCCTTTCTGCGTCTGGGCACGTGGGGGTGCGGATACGTGCCGCGGTCACAGCGAGATTAGCCCGGTCCCCGGCGACCCACATTTAACCTACCACGTGGTTAGTTTTCTGTGTATGCTCACCGGAAATCCGGCGTCCTCGCCTCGATACGGAGTTGCGTCATGAAGAGATCCGCCCCGCTGATCGCCCTCTTAACCGCGGCAACGGTGCTCACCGGCTGCTCGGACGCCGGCGCAGGCGGCGGCACGCCGAGCGGCGGGCCCAAGAACCTGAGCATCGCCACGATGACGCTGCCCCAGAGCCTCGACCCCAAGGACGCCGCGGGCAGCGCCATGCCGTTCTTCCAGGCCGTCTACGACACGCTGATCAAGCGCGAGCCCGACGGCACCTACACCCCGATGCTGGCCACCGAGTGGAAGTTCGACGAGGCCGGCACCGAGCTCAGCATGACCCTGCGCGGCGACGTGAAGTTCGACGACGGCACCCCGTTCAACGCCGCCGCCGTCAAGGCGAACCTGGAGCGTTTCAAGAAGGGCGGCGGCGGCCAGGCCAAGACGCTCAACGACGTCAAGACCGTCACCGTGGTCGACGACACGCACCTCAAGCTGGAGCTGTCGCAGCCCAACCCGGCCATGCTCTTCTACCTCAGCGACGCGGCCGGCCTCATGGCCAACCCGGCCGACTTCGCCAAGGGCGAGGCGCTCAAGACCAAGCCGAACGGCACGGGACCCTACGACCTGGACGAGAGCCAGACCGCCATCGGCACCAAGTGGGTCTTCAAGCGCGCCGCCTCCTACTGGGGGACCAAGCTGCCCTACGACACGGTCACGATGAGCTTCTTCGACAACGAGACCGCCATCGTCAACGGCATCAAGACCGGCCAGGTCAACGCCGCCGTGCTGCAGGACGCCGACCAGCAGATCGGCGTCGAGGGCGATGCCAAGGTCAAGACGCTCAAGCAGGAGTTCGACTTCCAGGGCATCCTGCTGTTCGACCGGGCCGGCGCGGTCACGCCCGCGCTGCGCGACCCGCGGGTGCGCCAGGCGCTGAACTACGCCATCGACCGCCAGACCATGCTCAGCAAGATCCGCCAGGGCCGCGGCGCGGTGACCAACCAGGTGTTCGGCACCACCACCGCCGCCTACAAGCCCGAGCTCGACACCTTCTACACCTACGACCCGGCCAAGGCCAAGCAACTGCTCAAGGACGCCGGGCACGAGGGCTTCACGCTCAAGCTGCCGCGCATCTCGGCCATCGTCAACGACGCGCTCGCCGCCTCGCTGCAGGCCGACTTCGAGGCCGCCGGCGTCAAGCTGGTCTGGGAGACCGTCGACCAGGGCTCGGCCATCCGCCGCATCTTCAGGGACCGCGCCTTCTCCGGCATGGTGATGAACATGGGCCAGTCGTCCAACGACTGGGTGGTGGTCGGCGAGCTGGTGCTGCCCGGCACGTTCAACATGTTCGGCTACATCGACGACACGGTGAAGGGGCTGCTGCCCAAGATCCAGGCCACCTCCGACAAGGCGAGCCTGCAGACGCTCAACGAGCACCTGGTCAAGGACGGCTGGTTCGTGCCCTTCTACCGGATGTCGTACCTGCACGTCTCCGACGGCAGCGTGACGATCAAGCCGCAGGACGGCATGGCCGTGCCCTCCCTCTACAACTACGCGCCAGCGCAGTGATGCTCGGCTTCGTCGCACGCAGGATCGCGGCGGGAGTGGGTCTCCTGCTGGTGATCTCCTTCCTCTCCTACACGCTGCTGTCCATCCCCGGCCTGGACGTCGGACGGCAGCTGCTCGGGCAGGGGGCGGCCCAGGACCTGGTCGACGCCAAGAACGCCGAACTCGGCCTGGACCGCCCGGTCCTGGTGCAGTACGTCGACTGGCTGGCGAACGCCGTCCGCGGCGACTTCGGCACCTCCTGGTTCACCAGCGAGAACACCCTGCACGCGATCGGCAACCGGCTCCCGGTCACGATCAGCCTGACGGTCGGGGTCACGCTCGTCACGGCGGTGCTCTCGTTCCTGATCGGCATCTGGGCAGGCGTGCGGCGCGGCGCGATCGACCGGTTCGTGCAGGTGTTCTCCGTCGTGGGGTACGCGCTGCCGAACTTCCTCGTCACCCTGATCATCGTGCTGGTCTTCGCGGTGCAGCTGCGCTGGTTCCCGGCGATCGGCTACATCGGGTTCGGCGAGTCGTTCACCGGCTGGCTGTCCACGGTGACGCTGCCGGTGCTCTCCCTCTCGATCGGCTCGATCGCCGGGGTGTCGCAGCAGGTCAGAAGCTCGGTCATCGAGGTCATGCGGCAGGACTACGTCCGCACCCTGCGGGCCAGGGGGCTGCCGCCGTCGCGGATCGTCTTCAGGCACGTCGTCAAGAACGCCTCCGCGCCCGCGCTGGCCGTGCTCGGCATGCAGTTCGTCGGCGTGATCGGCGGGGCCGTGCTGGTCGAGCAGATCTTCGGACTGCCCGGCATCGGCAGCATGACCGTCACCTACACCACCCGCGGCGACATCCCGGTGATCATGGCACTGGTCATGATGACCGTGATCGGGGTGATCCTGATCAACCTCCTGGTCGACATCATGATCGGGTGGCTCAACCCGAAAGCGAGGCTCGCGTGATCCGGCGGCTGGCCAAGCATCCCCTGGGACTGATCTCGGCCCTCGTGCTGGCCGCCGTGGTGCTGGCGGTGCTGTTCGCGCCCGCGCTCAGCCCGCAGGGCCCCGGCGTGTCCAGCCTGCGCGACGCCTTCGAGGGCCCGGCCGCCGGGCATCCGCTCGGCTTCGACTCGGCCGGGCGCGACATCCTGGCCCGGCTGCTGCACGGCGGGCAGAACACGCTCGGCGGCGCGGCGCTCGCGCTCGCCGTCGCGCTGGCGCTCGGCGTGCCGAGCGGCCTGCTGGCCGGCTACTACGGCGGCAGGTTCGACTCCGTGGCGAGCTGGCTGGTCAACCTGATCATGGCGCTGCCCGCCATGGTCGTGCTGCTCGCCTCCCGGGCCATTCTCGGCCCCACCGTCTGGGTGCTCATGGTGGTGCTCGGCTTCCTGGTGGCGCCCAACTTCTTCCGCCTGGTACGCGGCATCGTCGCGAACGTCCGCAACGAGCTGTACGTGGACGCGGCCAAGGTGTCGGGCCTGAGCGACGCCAGGATCGTGGCCAGGCACGTGCTCATCGTGGTCCGCGCCCCGATCATCATCCAGGTGGCGCTGGTGTCCGGCATCGCCATCGGGCTGCAGGCCGGGCTGGAGTTCCTCGGCATCGGCAGCGGCGACGTGCCGACCTGGGGCGCGATGCTCAACGAGGCGTTCAAGAACATCCAGCGGGCGCCGTTGCTGCTGCTGTGGCCCGGGCTCGCGCTCGGCCTGACCAGCGGCGCGCTGGTGCTGCTCGCGGCGGCGCTGCGCGACGTGCTGGAGGACCGCGGCACCGCGCCCACCCCGGCGCCTGCCTCCGTGCCCGCCGCGGCCACCGAGATCACCGAGGCCGAGGAGGAGGCGGGGGAGCGGGCCGGGCTGCTGTCCGTGCGCGACCTGGTCGTCTCCTACCCGTCCGGTGACGTCGTGCACGGCGTGGACCTCGACGTACGCGCCGGGGAGATCGTCGGCCTGGTCGGCGAGTCCGGGTCGGGCAAGACCCAGACCGCCTTCTCCATCCTCGGCATCCTGCCCGAGACCGGGCGCGTCTCCCGGGGCAGCGTCACCGTCGACGGCCAGGAGATCGTCGGACTGCCCGAGCGCAGGCACCGGACGCTGCGCGGCGACGTCGTCGCGTACGTGCCGCAGGAGCCGATGAGCAACCTCGACCCGGCCTTCACCATCGGCAGCCAGCTCGTCGAGCCCATCCGCTACAAGCTGGGCCTGTCGAAGTCGGACGCCACGGCCAAGGCGCTCGACCTGCTGCGCCAGGTCGAGATCGCCGACCCGCGCCGGGCGTTCGACTCCTACCCGCACGAGATCTCCGGCGGCATGGCGCAGCGCGTGCTCATCGCCGGCGCCATGTCGTGCGACCCGAAGCTGCTCATCGCCGACGAGCCGACCACCGCGCTCGACGTCCGCGTCCAGGCCGAGGTGCTCGGCCTGCTGCGGCGGCTGCAGCGCGAACGCGACCTCGGCGTGCTGCTCGTCACCCACAACCTCGGCGTGGTCGCCGACCTGTGCGACCGGGTGGCGGTGATGCGCCAGGGCCGCATCGTCGAGACCGGCACCGCCGAGCAGGTCCTGCACTCGCCCCGCGATCCCTACACGCGGCGGCTGCTGGCCGCGGTACTCGACCACGTGCCGGCCCGAGCACCCCTGGAGGTGTCGTGAACCCCCTGCTCTCCGTCGAGGACCTGCGGGTCTCCTTTCCCGGCAAGGGCTGGCGGGCGCCGCGCGTGGAGGTGCTGCGCGGCGTGTCGCTGGACATCGGGCCGGGCGAGACGCTGGGGCTGGTCGGCGAGTCGGGATCGGGCAAGACCACGATCGGCCGGGCGATACTCGGGCTGGTCCCGGTGCAGTCGGGGACGATCACGTTCGCCGGCGAGCGGCTGGACCGGATCTCGGCCAGGCGCAGGCGCGCGCTCGGCCGCGACCTCCAGGTGATCTTCCAGGATCCGTACACGTCGCTGAACCCGTCGCTGACCGTGGGCGACACGCTGTCTGAGCCGCTGCTCGGGCAGGGGCTCGGCCGGGCCGAGGCCAGGCGGCGGGTCAGCGGCCTGCTCGACCGCGTGCACCTGCCCGCCGACGCCGCCGAGCGGCTGCCGCGCGAGTTCTCCGGCGGGCAGCGGCAGCGGGTGGCCATCGCGCGGGCGCTGGCCATCGACCCCAAGCTGATCGTGTGCGACGAGCCGGTCTCCGCGCTCGACCTCACCACCCAGAAGACCGTGCTCGACCTGCTGCTGGAGATCCAGGAGCAGACCGGGGTGTCCTACCTGTTCGTCTCGCACGACCTGTCGGTGGTGCGGTTCGTGAGCCACCGGGTGGCCGTCATCCACCGGGGGGAGATCGTGGAGACGGGCGCGTCGGCGGTCGTGACGTCCGAGCCCGAGCACCCGTACACGCGGGGGCTGCTGCTGGCCGCGCCGGTCGCCGACGTGGCCGAGCAGCGGGCCCGCCGTCAGGCGTTCGAGCGCGAGGCCGCCTCGGCCTGAGCCCCCAGCGCGGCGGCCGGGAGCAGCCCGGGGAAGCGGCGGGCCATGAGGTCGTAGCCCTCCTGCGACGGATGCAGCGCGTCGGTCAGCAGGTGGGCCTCGTCCGCGCCGAGCAGTTCGCGGCCGTCCACCAGGAACAGGCGCGGGTCGCGGGCCCGCCGCGCGGCCACCGCGCGGGCGAGCAGGGTCCTGGTCGCGGCCAGCGTCAGCGCGCCGGCGTCCAACTCCAGCCGCCTGCGGCCCGGCCGGTACGCGCCGTCCTCCTGCACCGCCGGGCCTGGCGCGTCCTCGTGCATCGGGCAGCCGATCGCCGTCACCACCACGATCGGGGTCTCCGGGTGGCCCTCGCGGATCGTGTCGAGGAAACCGTGCACGGCGGGCAGGAACGTGCGCTGCCGCATGCTGTCGGCGTTGACCACGTTGATCCCGACCTTGAGCGTGATCAGGTCGGCCGCGGCGTCCCTGATCACCCGGGCGGCGAACGGGTCGAGCTGGGCGTTGCCGGAGAAGGCCAGGTTGCGCAGCGTCCAGCCGCGCGCCGCGGCCACCTGGGCAGGCCAGGTGCGCTCGGGCGACGGCGAGCTGACGCAGTGGCTGATCGAGCTGCCGTAGTGCAGCCAGCGCAGCCCGGCGGCCGGTCCGGCCGGGGCGACAGGCGCGTCGGCGTCGAGCGCCAGCAGCTCGACGCCGCAGTTGTGCGGCAGGTGGATCTCGACCGTGCGGTCCACCGGCTCGCGGACGATCACCACGGTGGCCGGATCGCCGACGTCGATCACCCCGCCGCGCACTCCGTCGGGCCCGGCGACCTGGACGACCTGCGTGGCCGGGAGGTCGCGCACGACGGTGCGGCCGCCGTCGCGGACCGCCAGCCTGGGCGGGTCGGGGAAGCGCAGGCCGGCCAGCTCCACCACGGTCGCCGCCGCGCGCAGCGTGATGCGGCCGGCCGCCGTACGCAGCCTGAGCACCCCGCCGGCCGGGCACGCCTCGCCCCACACGAGGTCGAGCTGGTCGTGCTGCTCGCGCGCCCAGCCGGGCAGCCGGTGCGGCACCAGGCCGCCGCGCGGCCCGCGCTCGGTCTCCGCGACGCCGTCGAGCAGCGCCGCCAGGTCCGCCGGGTACGTCACGGCCATCAGAACACCTCCGCCGAGCGGTAGTAGCCGCCCCAGCCGAGCCGTTCCCAGGCGGCGGCGTGCCCGCGCACCCTGGCCCGGTGGTCCGCCCAGCCGGTGACCTGCTGCGTCCACGCCTTCTCGGCGATCGCGGGCAGCCGGGGGAGCAGGAGGAAGGCCAGGTCGTCGAAGTCCGCGACGGACTCGCACCAGATCGCCGCCTCGACCCCGGCCGGGGCGGCGCCGCCGAATTCCTTGAGCTCGCCAGGATGCCAGTCGAACAGCTCACGGCAGGTACGCGGCGCGTAGGAGGCCATGCCCACCCGGCCGCGCCGCTCGCTCTGCGCGGGCAGCAGCGAGTCCTCGGCGTACTGGCGGTCCAGGTACAGCGTGCTGCTGGTCGAGGCGAGCACCGGGACGCCCGACGCGAGCGCCTTCGGCAGGTCGCCGGGGGCAAGCTCGAACGAGGCCGCCGCGATGTCGATCAGCGGGTGGTACTCGGCCGGCGTGCGCCCGCGCAGCTCCTCGGCGTCGAAGACGTGGTCGGCGCCCACCCACCACTGCGCGAGGTCCTGCGGCGTCAGCGCCCCGGACCTGGCCGCCTCCTGCCAGGCCACCGCCCGCTTGCCGGTGGCCCTGGCCACGCGCAGCGACATGGCCGTGAACTCCGCGTACTGCTCGTGCGGCATGCCGAACGCCTCGTCGCCGCCGACGTGCAGGTACGGGCCCGGCGTCAGCTCGGCCACCTGGCCCAGCACCTCCTCGACGAACCCCGCGGCCGCCCGCGGGTCGAGGAACGCCAGCAGCGGATGCACCGCCTGCCCGGCCAGCTCCGGGTACGCCGTGACGACCGCGTGACTGTGCCCCGGCAGGTCGATCTCCGGCACGACCGTGACGAAACGGGCGGCCGCGTACGCGGTGATCTCGCGGAAGTCGTCGCGGGTGTAGTGCTGGCGGCCGGTGCCGTTGCGCGAGCCCTCGCCGCCCGGCCAGCAGGCGGGGTCGGTGAGCCGGGGCCGGCCGTCGATCTCCAGCCGCCAGGCCTGGCTGTCGGTCAGGTGCAGGTGCAGGACGTTGAACTTGTACCTGGCCAGCAGGTCGACCACCCGCTTGACCTGGTCGACGGGGAAGAACCTGCGGACGACGTCCAGCGACAGGCCGCGCCAGGGCAGCGCGGGCGCGTCGGACACGCGCATGGCCGGGGCGGTGCCGTCCTGGTCGAGCGATTGGGCGAACGTGGTCGCGCCGCGGAACAGGCCCTCGGCGGTCGCGGCGGTGACGGTGGCGCCGCTCTCGCCCGTCTCCAGCTCGTACGCCTCGTACCCGGCCGGCCGGTCGAGCAGGTCGGCGGGGGCGGCCGGGGTCTCCCCGGAGAGTACGAGGCGGAGTTCGGCGTCCGCGCCCACCACGACCACCGGCTCCACCCCTGGCGCCGTGGCCAGGAGTTCGGCGACGACCCGGCCGAGGCCGAGCAGCTCCGCCGAGGGGACTCCGACGCGGGGCCGCGCGCCGAGCCGGAACCTGCCGGGCCCGGCGAGGGTGACGTGACGCGGCAGGGGGACGAGGGGGACGGTCTCTGACAAGGTCACTCCCATGCGTGGCGGCGCGCCCGCGACGTGCGGGCCGGCGGGGCGGCGCGCCTGCGCGGCGCGGCCCTGCCGCCTTTTCTACCACGTGGTAAGAAATCTGTCCGCCCCCGCCCTTCATGATCGGGTCAGCGGCGGTCCTCGTGACCGTTCTCCGGGCCCTCTTCGACCTGCTGACGCCAGGACACCGGCGGCACCCCGGGCACGTGGACCGCGGTGTGCGCGTTGCCCATCGTGTGGAACGGCCGGCCGTCGAGCCTGATGTCGGTGCTCCCGGTGCGCCCGTCGCTGATCCAGTCGATCTTGGCCGTCCAGACCACGTCCGAGCGGACCGCCTCCGCCGTGAGGACGAACGTCACCACGTCGTCCTGCTTCACCGTGTACGGGAACTGGGCGGGCTTGGCCCGGCCTTCGATCCTCATGCGTTCCCTGACGGCCTTGGACGGCCGGCTCGCGACCGGCTCCGGCGCGTCGAGGTCGAGGTAGAGCCACTGCATGGTGCTCGGCCCCGCCTTCTCGCAGGATGGATGGTAGGAGCGGCCCGGGGCGGCGGGCCGCACCGAGCCGGTGATGATGCGGATGCGCTGCAGCGTGACGGCCCGGCCGTTCCTGCCCTGGGCGTTCAGCAGCACGCGGGTCGCGCCGGAGTCGGCCGTGGAGTGCGCGGCCTGCCAGACGTCGAACGCCTCCCGGTCACCTACCGGCGGCGGCGTGCCGGGCACGGAATCGGGGACGAATCGCGGGGCGCATTCGTCGAGCCTGGTCGCGGTGATGTCGACGGGCGCGGCCCCGAGAATATCCTCGATGTTCCACCGGATCGGCGCGAACGCACCCGTGAACGCCTGCACGAGCACCAGGGTCAGCGCGGTGCCCGCGGTGGCCATGACGGCCCTTTTGGTGAGGTCCATCCATTGTTGCCCGGCCGATTTCTCGGCCGTCTCGTCCGCGGTCGTGTCGTCCTGGCCCGGATCGTCCTGGACCACGTCGTCCAAGGTCACTTCGTCGGAGGCCGCGTCGTCGGCGTCCTCCCCGCTGCTGGTTTCCGTCATGTGTGATCAATGCCCGAGATATGAGGGGAAGCGATATGACGGTGTCTGGTAACGCGGATTACCGTCGTGACTCACGGTAACTCAGCGGATGCGTTTCAGCAGCTCGTTCAGGCAGAAGGCGGCGCGACCGACGACCGCGCGACGAGCCGCGAACGCAGGGTGTGAATTTCGTGCTCCGGCTCATTTCCATGAAGAATGTCCAGCAGCACTTCGGCCGCTTTCGCCCCCAACCGGTGCACCGGCTGCTCGATCATCGTCAGCGGCGGGTCCATGACGGCCGCCCACGCGCTGTCGTCGAAGCCGATCAGCGAGATGTCGCGCGGATACGCCAGCCCGGCGGCCCGCACCGCGCGCAGCGCGCCGAGCACCGCGTCGGTCTCGGTGCAGAACACCGCCGTGACGTGGTCGGGCAGGGCGAGCATGCGGCCAACCTCCTCGGTGGCCCGCTCCTCGGTCTTGGGGCCGGTCATCACCAGCTCGGGGTCGAACGGGATGCGGGCGTCGTCGAGCGCGTCGAGGTAGCCGCGCAGGCGCTCGCCGTCGGTCCAGAGGTTGCGCGACTTCTCCGACAGCAGGCCGCGCCGCGTGGTGGGGGTCTCGGGCGCGGAGGGCCCCCACACGAAGCCGATGCGCCGGTGCCCGGCCGCGATCAGGACCTCCACCGCCTCGCGGGCGGCGTCGCGGTTGTCGATGACCACCGTGTCGAGGTCGAGCGCGGCCACCGCGCGGTCGACCAGCACGATCGGGATGCCCCGGCTCATCGCCGCCTTGATGTGCGCCACCTCGGCGCGGCCGATCGCCGCCGAGGCGATGATGACGCCGTCGACCCGCTTGTCGATGAGCACGTTCGTGGCCGCGACCTCCTCGTCCAGCTCCTCGTACGTGCTCAGCACGATCGTGTCGAACCCGCGGGCCCGCGAGGTGTCGGAGATGCCGCGCAGCACCCCGGCGAAGAACGGGTTGCCGATGTCGGCCAGGATGACGCCCAGTGTGTGGCTGACCCCGGTGGACATGCTGCGGGCCAGCGCGTTCGCCCGGTAGCCGAGCTTCTGCGCCGCGGCGAGCACGCGTTCGCGCAGCTCGGGGCTGACGTAGCCGTATCCGCCGAGGGTGCGGGCCGCGGTCGCGCGGCCGACGCCGGCCTCGGCGGCCACCTCCGAGATCGTCGGGCGCCCCGCCGCCTGGCCGCGGTCAGCTGGCATGGATCGGGTCCCTCATTTCCTGGCGTTCGGAGGCTCGCCACATCGTAGCCGGGCCCGGGCGGCCCTGCCGTGGCCGAAGGCGCCCTCGACGAAGCACTGCTCGAAGGCGGCTTCCGCGCCCGCGTCGAGCGCCCGTTCGACCGGCTCCCGGCCGGCGGCGACGCCGGTGCGCCACCCGTCGCGCAGCAGCGAGACCGCGAACCCGGCGAGGAACGCGTCGCCGCAGCCCATCGTGTCGACGATCTTCGCCGGGTCCTCGACCAGCCGGGCCGGCGCGCTGACCAGGTCGCGGCCGTCGTAGGCGAGGGCGCCGTGCACGCCTCTGGTGCCCAGCGCCAGCCCGGCGCCGCGCCGGACGGCGTCGGCCAGCAGGTCGCCGGTGTCCGACTCGTCGAGGTGCGAGCACGACAGCAGGACCAGGTCGGCGTGCGGGCAGGTCAGGTCCAGGTAGGCGGGGGTGCGGTAGTCGTCCTCGCTGGACAGGTCGTAGCTGACCAGCGGGCCGCCGGCCAGCTTGGGCAGCTCGTCCTCGCTGCGCGAGTACACGCTGGAGTGCACCAGGTCGAAGGAGGAGACGTAGGCGAGCAGGCCGGCGTCGAGCCGCAGCGGCTCGCGTACGGTGACGCCGCCGCCGTTCCAGCCGAGGAAGACGCGGTCGCCGTCGTCCACCCGGAGCGTTGAGATACCGGTCTCACCCGGGCGGACCACACAGTGGTCGGCCGCCACGCCCTGGGCGGCGATCGACTCGCGCAGGAACAGGCCGAGGTCGTCGTCGCCGAAGACCCCCAGGTAGGCGGCTTCGAGCCCGAGACGGCGGGCGTAGACGGCGACGTTCACGCTGTTGCCGCCCGGATAGTCGACGCCGCGGTCGACGAACCGGTCGACGATGTTGTCGCCGAAGCCGAGCACTCTCATGAATTCTCCTGTAACGGGCCCCGAATGCCGCGCAGGGGGATGGGTTCGCTCCGGGGGCCGGGCGGCGGCCCCCGGGCCGGTCAGTAGTCCATGACGCGGTAGTAACGCCGCAGGTCGAGCGAGTGGTCGCGGACCCGCTCCAGGTGCTTGCTGACCCGGCCCATCACCGTGTCGAGCACCAGCGGCGCGAGCAGCCCGCGGAACTCCGGGCTGATCCCGTCGAGCGGGTGGTCGCGGGTGTCGAAGACGGTGACGTCCGAGGAGACGCGCCTGGCGAAGGCCGCGGCCCGGTCGGTGAGCGGGCGCGTCTCGTCCTCGCCCTGGAAGATGATCACGCTGGTGTCGGCTTCGAGCAGTTCCAGCGAGCCGTGGAAGAACTCGGCGCTGTGCACCCGCGTCGTGCGCAGCCACTGCATCTCCTCGAGGATGCACATGGAGTACAGGTAGGTGAACCCCCACAGGTTCCCGCCGCCGATGAGGAAGTGGTAGTCGGTGTCCTGGTGCGCCTCGGCGAACGCGGCGGCCACCGGCTCGGCCTGCTTCGCCACGTCCAGCATGATCTTGGGCAGGCCGGCCAGCTCGCCGGCCAGCTTGTCGTAGCCGTCGAACTCGCCGCGCCCGGCCAGCAGCCGGCCCACGAACAGCAGCATCTGCGGGTCGAACGGCCACGCCTTCGGCTCGGAGATCAGCGCGACGTCCACGGCCTTGGCGACGGGGGAGTCCGGGTAGCCGGTGAAGCCGATCGTGCGGGCGCCGCGCGCCTTGCAGTACTCGATGGCGCGCAGGCTGTCGTCGGTGGTGCCGGAGACCGAGGTGAAGATCGCGGCGGTGCGCTCGCCGAGCGACGCGTCGCCGGAGACGATCAGCTCGGCGGCGATCGCGGCCCGCACCCTGAGCGTGCTGCTCCGCCTGGCCAGGTGTTCGTACGGCCACATCTGGGCGTACGTCCCGCCGGCGCCGACCAGCAGGAAGTTGTCGTACCCCGCGTCAACGAGACTGTCGACGAGTTCCTCGATCGCCGGGCGCAGCGCCACGGTGCTCGCCAGCTGCGAGAGGAATTCGGGCTCGTTGAATCCGAGCATCTTCGCGTCCTTTCTGGAATGCCTGCGCCGGCGCCGCCTCGCGGCCTGATACCGGTATCACGCGGAGGTCACAGTGGCACGGGAGTCGTCCCGCGTCAACACCGGGGTTCGGAGAGAACTCCAAAAAATCACGCTGACCTGCAGAAATACCGATGCGGGTGACCGTTCTCCGGAGATTCGCCAAGAAGATCTTGTCGTTCACTCTGGTACCGGTATCAGTTCGGCTGTACAGTCAGCCAACACTTCGCGGTTCCGAGAGAGAAGGAAGCCCATGCGCCCACGTGCACTGACGACGTCCGCGGCACTCGTCGGGACGCTCGCCCTCGCCGGCTGCTCCGGCGGCGGGACCGCCCAGGCGCCCGCGGCCGACGTCGCCGCCACGCCGGAGTTCTCCGGCACCCTGAGCATCCTCACCAAGTTCGCCGGCGACCCGCTCCAGCCCTACTTCGAGAACCTCGCCGCCGAGTACCAGAAGAAGCACCCCGGCGTGAAGGTCGAGCTCATCCAGGAGACCGACCAGAGCATCAAGGACAAGACCAAGACGCTCACCGCCTCCGACGCCCTGCCGGACATCTTCTTCACCTGGTCGGGCAACTGGGCGGAGAACTTCGTGCGCGGCGGCCGGGCCGCCGACCTCAGCCAGGTCATCGCGCCGGGCACCGCGTGGGGCAAGACGTTCAGCGAGAGCTCGCTGGGCGCCTTCGCCTACGACGGCAAGTTCTACGGCATCCCGCTGTACAACAACGGCAAGTTCATGGGCTACAACAAGGCCGCCTTCGCCAAGGCCGGAGTGGCCGCGCCCACCTCGTTCGAGGAACTGGTCGGCAACTGCGAGAAGCTGCGCGCGGCCGGGTACGAGCCCATCGCCTTCGGCAACAAGGACGGCTGGCCCGCCCTGCACTACCTGCAGCAGCTCTTCGCCTACACCGTGCCCGCGGCCACCCTGCAGGCCGACTTCCACCCGGAGACGGCCAAGCTCGACGACGCCGGCTACCTCACCGCGCTCAAGCAGTTCAAGACGCTCGTCGACACCTGCACCGACACCGGCAAGGGCACCAACGGCGTGCTCTACTCCTCCGCCCAGGAGAAGTTCGCCGACGGCAAGGCGGCCATGTACTACCAGGAGGTCCTGGAGTTCGACAACGCCACCGCCGAGGGCAAGCTCGACCCGGCCGACTTCGGCATCTTCCCGCTGCCCGTCCCGCAGGGCGCCGCCGGTGACACCGCGACGATCGAAGGCGCGCCCGAGGGCTACCTGATCAACGCCAAGTCGCCGCGCGTCCCGCTGGCCATCGACTTCATGAAGTTCGTCACCGGCGTCGAGAACGCCACCGTGCTGTCCGCGCCGCCGTACGGGCAGCCGAGCACGGTCATCGGCGCGGTCACCGAGAAGACCTCCAGCAAGGCCGTCTTCGAGGGCATCGGCCTGGTCAACAAGGCGCCGCGGCTGGCCGGCTGGCTCGACACCGTCACCGTCCCCGAGGTCGCCGACGCCTGGCTGGCCGGCGGCGAGGCGCTGATCAGCGGCGGCTCCACCCCGGAGAAGGTGCTCGAAAGCGTCCGCCAGGCCTCGGCGGCGGCCAAGTAGGCCGGACGGCCGGAGGGAGAGCAAGCCGGTGCGCGCCATCAGCCGAAGAGCGCTCGGGCTGGCGTGGGTGATCCCCGCGCTGGTGCTGGTCGCGGTGTTCGTCTACCTGCCGCTCGTGCAGAACTTCGAGTTCAGCACGCTGAAGTGGGACATCTACAGCGGCAGCCAGGAGTTCGTCGGGCTCGACAACTACCGCAAGCTCCTGGACGACCCGGTGTTCTGGTCGTCGTTCGGGAACAACGTGCTGTACGCGCTGGTCTCGATCGCCTTCCAGGTGTTCGGCGCGCTCGTGCTCGCCGCGCTCATCGAGAGCATCCGCAGCGACAGGTGGCGGCGGAGCCTGCGGGCGATCTACTTCATCCCGTCGGCGATCTCCATGACCGTCGCGGGCCTGCTCTTCTACTTCATCTACGAGCCCAACCTGGGCCCGCTCAACCACCTGCTCAAGGCGGCCGGACTCGGCTCGCTCGCCCAGGCGTGGCTGGGCCAGGAGAGCACCGCCATGTCCGCGATCATCGCGATGAGCCAGTGGCAGGGCTTCGGCTACTCCACGCTGCTGTTCGCGGTCGCCATCCAGCGCATCCCGGCCGAGATCTACGGCGCCGCGGCGATCGACGGCACCGGGCCGGTCCGCCGCTTCGTGCACGTCACCGTCCCGCTGGTGCGCGAGATGACCGGGCTCATGACGATGGTCACGATCTCCGGCGCGTTCCAGGTGTTCAACGAGGTCATGGTGATGACCAGCGGCGGGCCCAACAACTCCACCCAGGTGCTGGGCACCTGGCTGTACCGCAGCGGGTTCGTCCGCAACAACTTCGGCTACGCGGCGGCGATCGCCACCGTCATCTTCGTGATCACGCTGGCCATCGCGGTGGCCCAGCTCGTGGTCACCCGCAGGAGAAGGGTGGAATGGTGAGTCGCCGCGGCTTTCTCGGCGTGATCGCGCGCGTGTTCATGTGGACGTTCCTGCTCGGGCTCGCGGTGGTCGTGCTCTACCCGCTGCTGTGGATGGCGCTCAACGGGTTCAAGACCAACTCCGAGCTGTTCGGCAACCCGTTCGCGATGCCGCTCGACTGGAGTTTCGACAACTACCGCAAGGCGTGGAACCGCGGGGTGAGCGACTACCTCACCACCAGCGTGCTGGTCACGGTGACCTCGACGCTGGCCACCGTGTTCGTCAGCGCCTGGGCCGCCTACGGCCTGACCAGGGTGAACCTGCCGTTCAACCGGCTGATCACGATGGCGATCCTGGGCGGGCTGATGCTCGCGCCGACCGTGGCGCTGGTGCCGCTGGTGAAGATGTTCCAGGCCATGGGGCTGTACAACAGCTTCTGGGCGCTGCTCATCCTGTACACGGCCTTCCGCGTCCCGTTCACCACGTTCCTGATCCGCGCGTACATGGTGGACCTGCCGCGCGAGGTGGACGAGGCCGCCGAGATGGACGGCTGCGGCAGGTGGACCGCCTTCTGGCAGATCATCCTGCCGATGTGCAAGCCGATCATCACCTCGACCGTGCTGCTGCACGTGCTGTTCGCCTGGAACGAGTACCTGTTCGCGATGGTCTTCACCAGCGGCGAGGGCGCGCAGACCCTCCCGGTCGGCCTGACCAGCCTGATGAGCAAGCACGGCACGGACTTCCCGGTGGTGTTCGCCGGCATGGTGATCGCCGCGCTGCCGGTGGTGCTGCTGTTCTTCCTCGGCCAGCGTTACATCGTCAAAGGACTCGCGGACGGGATCGGGAAATGACCTCCTTCATCACCGCGTCGAACTTCTCCTACCAGCACCTGCCTTTCGAGCGTTTCCTGGACGACGCCGCCGACCTCGGGCGGGAGAAGGTGGAACTGTGGGGCGTGGCGCCGCACTTCCACGTTCCGCGCGTCAGCGACGCCAAGGCGCGCGCGGTGCGCCGATCCGTCGAGTCGCGCGGCCTGTCGGTGCACTGCCTGACCCCCGAGCAGGTCGCGTACCCGGTCAACGTCGCCTCGCCCCACACCTGGCTGCGCGCGGAGAGCGTCGCCATGTTCCGCCGCGCCGCCGAACTGGCCGCCGAGCTCGGCGCCGAGCTGTTGTTGCTGACCCCGGGCCGCGGCCTGGAGAGCGAGCCGGTCGAGGCGGCGCTGCGGCGTTCGGCGGACGCGATCGCGGAGATCGCCTCCTACGCCGCCACGCTGGGCGTGTCGTGCGTGCTCGAAGCGCTGCAGCGGGTGGAGTCGAACCTGGTCAACGACGCACCCGCGCTGGCCAGGATGATCGGCGACATCGGCGCGCCGAACCTGGGCGCGGTGCTCGACACCGTGGCCATGGCCGCCGCGGGCGAGAGCGTGGACGACTACTTCGACGCGCTCGGCGACCTGGTCCGCCACGTGCATCTCATCGACGGCCGCCCCACCGGGCACCTGGCCTGGGGCGACGGCACGCTGCCGCTGGCCGATCTCCTGGCCGCCTTCGAGCGGCGCGGGTACCGGGGGCTGATGACGTTCGAGCTGTTCGGCGACGGCACGTACGCCTTCGATCCGCGGCCGGTGGTCGAACGCTGCCTGGCGGCCGTCCGCACGGCCGGCCGTGTCGCCTGAACTCAGGCGGCCGTCCGCATGGCCCGCTGAGCTCAGGGGTTCGGCTCCGCCCACGGCAGGAGCAGCCGTTCCAGCGCGCTGAGCCCGTAGAACAGCCCGATGCTGATCGCGCCGAGCAGCGTCATCGCGGCGAACGCCAGCGCCGTGTCCGCGCTCGCCCCCGACTGGACGATCACGAAGCCGAGCCCGGCGTCGGCCCCGACGAACTCGGCGATGACCGCGCCGATCACCGCCAGCGTGATCGACACCTTCAACCCCACCATGATCTGCGGCAACGCGTACGGGAACCGGATCTTGAAGAACGTCTGCAGCGGCCCGGCGGCCAGCGAGCGGGCCAGCTCGACCAGCTCGGCCGGGGTGGACTTCAGCCCGGTCGCGGTGGCGATCACGATGGGGAAGAAGCACAGCAGGAAGACCATGACGACCTTGGGCAGCTGCCCGAACCCCATCCACACCACCAGGATCGGCGCGATCGCGATCTTCGGGACCGCGTTCACCGCCAGCAGCAGCGGATAGACCATGTGCTCGAGGAGCCGCGACGCGGCGATCGCGACCGCGACCGGCACCCCGACGGCCACCGACAACGCGAACCCCTCGACGGTCTCCGCCAGCGTCACCCACGTCTGGGCCAGGAAGAACCCGGGCTGCTCGGCCAGCGCCGCCACCACGTCACCCGGCGACGGGACCAGGAACTCCTCGATCCCGAAGGCCGCCGTCACCAGCCACCACAGCCCGATCACCAGCGCCATCCCGAGCACCGGCAGCCCGCGGCTCGCCCAGCGGCCCGACCGGCTCACCCCGGATCACCCACCGGCGCGGGCAGCAGCAGGTCGTGCAGCTCGGCCGTCACCCGCGTCACCCGGTCGGCGTAGGCGGTGCGGCCCAGCGTGCGCGGGCGCGGGATGTCCACGTCGACCACCGCGCGCACCCGTCCCGGCCTGGGGGTGAGCACCACGACCCGGTCGGCGAGCAGCACGGCCTCCTCGATCGAGTGCGTGACGAGCACGATCGTGCGCTCGCGGGCCAGGAAGATCCGCTGCAGCTCCATCGACAGCTCCTGCCTGGTCAGCGCGTCGAGGGCGGAGAACGGCTCGTCCATGAGCAGGACGTCCGGGTCGCGGATGAGCGAGCGGCACAACGAGACCCGCTGCTGCATGCCGCCCGACAGCTCGTGCGGCAGCCGCTTGTCGAACCCGCTCAGCCCGGCCAGCTCCAGCAGCTCGTGCGCGCGTTCCCGGTACGGCCGCCGGTCCAGTCTGGCCAGCTCCACCGGCAGCAGCACGTTGTCCAGCACCGAACGCCAGGGCAGCAGGGCCGGCCGCTGGAACATGACGCTCACGTCGCGCCTGGGCCTGGTCACCGGCTCGCCCGCCACCGCGATCCGCCCGGACGACGGCCGCAGCAGGCCCGCGACCAGCCGCAGCAGCGTCGACTTGCCGCAGCCCGAGCGGCCGACCAGCGTCACGAACTCGCCGCGGCGCACCCGCAGCGAGACCTCCGCCAGCGCCTGGAGGCGGCCCTGGCGCCCGGCGAAGACCTGCGACACGCCGTCGAGCTCGATCACCCGGCCTCCTAGCCCGCCCGGCTGACGGTGAAGTCGACGGCCTGCTCGGGGGTGAGCGGCGTGGTGATCGCCCCGGCCTCGCGCAGCAGCTCGATGACGGCCGCCACCCTGCCCCGGTCGACCGTGCCCAGGCCGGGCGTCACGTACGGGGCCATGGCCTCGACCTCGGCGGCGGCGACGGCCGGGTCCTGGGTGGGCTGGTGCTTGCGCAGGATCGTCCCGGTCTCCTGGGGGTTCGCGATCGAGTACGCCAGCCCCTTCATCAGCGCCGCGGTGAACTTCTTGACCAGCTCGGGCTTCTCCTTCCCCAGCGCGGTGGGCGCGAACAGGGCGTTGCCGTACAGGTCGGGCAGCACGTCGCCGTACGGCAGCACGACGGCCTTCCTGCCCCGCGCGGCCTTCTCGATCAGCGGCCGGCCGACCACGAACTGGCCGATCGCGTCCACCCGGCCGCCGGCCAGCAGCTGGGGCAGCGCGGGCGGCTGCGACGGCACGAACGACACCTTCGCCGCGTCCACCCCGGCCGCCTTGGCGTAGACCGGGAAGGTGAGCTGGTTGGTCGAGCCGGGCACGTCGCCGACCGTCTTGCCCTCCAGGTCCGCGGGCTCGGCGATGCCGCTGCCGTCCAGGGCGACGATGGCGGCCAGTGTGCGCTGGTGAATCATGCCGACCGCGGTGACCGGCAGCTTCTCCTTGGCCAGCGTGATGAGCGCGCCGGTGAAGTCGCCAGGGCCGAAGTCGGCCCGCCGCCCGGCCAGCAGCTTCATCACGTCGACCGTGCCGCTGCCCGGCTTGATCGTGACGTCGAGCCCGGCTTCCCTGAAGTAGCCCTTCTCCAGGGCGACGTGGACGTAGGCGTCGCGGCCGAACGTGCTGAACGAGGTCAGGTAGTTGACCTTCTCCAGCGCGGGCGCGCCGGACGGGCCGCCGCCGGAACCGCCGCAGGCCGCCGCGGCGAGCAGCACGACCAGCACGCCCGCCGGCCAGGTGAGCTTCATCGGGGGATCCCTTCGCGAAGAGGTCAGCCGTGTTCCTCGCCCAGGTGCTTCAGCTCGACCAGCCGGCACCGGTAGCGGGTGCCGCCCTGGTTGGTGAGCATGTGAACCTCTCCGGCCGGGCGGTACACCACGCCGCCGACCGGCTCGTGGACCAGGCGTGGCGGCCCGCCGTTCGACTGGTCGATCCTGTTGTCGGCCGCCTCCAGGGCGATCACCAGGTAGGGGTGGGTGTGCTGGTGCCAGGGCTGGGCCGCGCCCGGCTCCAGCGTGACCTCCCACACCCGCACGTGCTCGTTCTCGAAGACGATCTCCTGCCCGACCGGGCCCAGGGCCACCGGCTGGTCCGTCATGCGTGCTCCTCAAGCGGGGCCACTCGTTCACCCCAAGCCCCCGTCTTGGGGTGAACGCTCCGTTATCCGCCCGCGAATGTCAACAAGCGCACGTCAGGGAGTGACGGGGATGTTGGTCAGACCGGTGCGGGCGCCGGTGACGGTGTTGGAGGCGTGGACCACGTTGAGGTTGCCCGCGCACTTCGAGGTGGACGTGACCTTGATCGCGTACGCGCCGGCGCCGCCCAGGTCGGAGCGGTTGTTCCGCCAGACGTTGCCGCAGCCGTTCTGGAACGACGGGGTGGTGGCCGGGTTGTGCGTCTCGTAGCCGTTGGCGAACGTGCCGGGCGCGGCGAACGTGCCGATGTTGCCGTCGATGAGGTAGCCGCTGCCCTTGACGTCGATCCAGGAGTCGGCGGAGTTCTGGCCGCTGATGCCGCTGCCGTTGAACGTGTTGCCCTGGATGAGGCCGCCCGAGGTGCCCTCCTTGACGTCCACGTGCTCGGCGGCGACGTTCGGGCCGATTACGTTGTTCAGCACCTTGACCCGGTCGGAGCGGTCGGCGCCGCCGCTGTTGCCGTGACACGACCAGTTCGAGCCGGCCGAGCCCAGGTAGACGCCCTCGCCGTAGCCGGGCTGGACCAGGCCGGTGTGCGTGATGCGGGAGTTCCTGATCACGCCGTCCGCGGACGACCTGCGGAAGTGCACGCCCTCGTCGTCGATGTGGTGCACGTGCACGCCGTCGATCGTCACGTGGTGCGAGTTGTCCAGGACGATGCCCTTCTTGGACTCCTTGACGGTGAACCCGGTCAGGTTCCAGTACGGCGCGTCGTACAGCCACAGCCCGTACCCGGAGTCCCAGCCGAGCCCGGGCGTGGGGCAGGAGGGCGCGGTGCCCGAGGGGCCGTCGTTGACCAGCACCGCGTCCGCCGGTCCGGTGAGCGTGATGGGGGCGGCGGCGGTGCCGGCCCGCCGGGCGACGAACGCGCCCCGGTACTCGCCGGCCGCCAGCCTGATCGTCTGCCCGGGCCTGGCGCCGGCCAGCGCGGTGATGAGCTGGGCCGAGGTCGAGACGTCCACCGTGGTCCCGGTGCCGCCGCCGTCGTCGGGCGGGGTGACGACGGTGACGGCGGCGCCGGCCGGCGACACGTTGCCGGCGGCGTCGCGGGCCTTGACCGTGTAGGTGACGGACGTCGCCGGCGGCAGCCCGGCGTCGGTGTAGGTGGTGGAGGTGGCCGTGCCGATCTGGACGGCGCCCCGGTGGACCAGGTAGCCGGTGACGCCGACGTCGTCGGCGGCGGCCGTCCAGGCCAGCGACACGCTGTCGGCGGTGGTCGCGGTCACCCGCAGCCCGGTGGGCGCGGTGGGTGCGGCGGTGTCGCCGCCGCCGGTGACCTTCTTCCACAGGGCGGGCGTGGCGGCCGGTTCCCAGCCGGTGAGCGCGGTGTGGGCCTGCAGGCACTCGTAGTCGGCGCCGTCGTGGGTGACCCGGTCGCCCGTCCGGTAGGCCGTACCGGCCTGCCAGGCGGGATAGGCCACCGCGACGGCGGCGGGCGCGGCGGCGGCCTGGGCGGGCGGGGGAGCGGACAGTGCGAGCAGCGCGGGCAGCAGGACGAGGGGGGTGAGACGTCGCATCGGCATTCCCGTTTTCAGTTAATAAACTTTCCTAATCACCTAGGAGAGCACGCCGGATGCGCCGCCGCAATGCCGCGGACGCCCGGTATTGACGGTCACTTCGCGCGGAAATAGTTTGCGAAGAAAGCAATCGCCGCGCGGGACCGAGGTGACAGCGCCATGGCGACCTATGCCTACCGGTGCGCGGGCTGCGGCCCGTTCGAGACGCGCCGGCCCATCGGGACGGCCGAACCCGCCGAGACCTGCCCGGAGTGCGGCGAGCCCGCCCCGCGGCTGTTCACCCCGCCGCTGCTGGCGCGCACCCCGCAGTCCCTGGCCCGGGCGCTCGGCGCGCAGGAGGCCAGCGCGCACGAACCCCGCGTGGTCACCAGAC
>NZ_JABCPZ010000329.1 GCF_013283785.1 Nonomuraea antri | reverse complement strand
GGGTTCGGTGGAGGGGCTGGGCCGGGTGAGCGGCCCGGTCCGGCCGCGGCTGCTGCGCGAGGTGCCCGAGCGGTTCCGCACCGGCCTGGACGCGGTCCTGCGCGGCACCGACGGCGTCACCTACGTGTTCAAGGGCGACTCCTGCTACGACACGCTCGTCGATCGCGAGTACCCGATCGCCGAGGCGTGGGGCAGGCCGCGCGGGCTGGGCGCCGTCGAGGCCGGGTTCACCGGGCGCGACCGGCGCACGTACCTGTTCAGCGGCGACAGCTACACGGTGGACGGCGGCCGGCCGCGTGACATCGCGGCGGCGTGGGGCGGGCTGACCAGCGTCGCGATCGCCTACGTCTGGCGTGAGGCGACCTACCTGTTCGAGCGGCCCGACGAGAACGGGTCCATGCGGTACGTGGTCTACTCGGGCCGCGACTACGAGACGCCCGATCCCGGATATCCCCAGGTCACCGACGCGTCGTTCTGGAACGCCGACGAGCAGCCGCGGGCCGTGCTGCCGGTGGGCGACACGCTGGTGCTGCTGTCCGGGCTGACGTACACGCTGCCCGACGGGTCGGCGCCGCAGCCGCTCGGCCGGCTGTGGCGGGGCTTCGAGGGCACGCTGACCAGCGCGTACGTCGGCGGCGACGGCGCGACCCACTTCTGCTTCGGCGAGCGGTACCGGCGGTACGCCGACGGCGCGTTCGGCCCGCTCACCGACCCGGCCAGGGAGTCGTTCGGCCGGGTGGACGCGGCGTTCACCTGGGCCGGGCGCACGTACCTGATCAGCGGCGACCGGTACGCGCGGTACTCGACGCAGGAGTACGCCCACGCCGACCCCGGCTATCCCAAGCCGCTGGCCAGGAACTTCCGCAAGGAGTTCCCCGGCCTGGCCGAGTCGTTCGAGGACGCGATCGCCGCCGGGGTGGACGCGGCGGTGACCGGGCGGCGCAGCCTGTACCTGTTCGCGGGCGGTCGCTGCCACGTGGTCTCGGCCGGCCGGGAGGCGGTGCTGGACACCGCGTTCGGCACCGGCCACGAGGCCGGGTACGAGGCCGCCTACACCGACCTGGCCGGCCGCACCAGGCCGCTCGGCCGCGGGCTGGACGCCGCGCTGGTCGTCGGCGAGCGCACCTACCTGCTGTCCGGCGACCGCTACAGCCGCTACACCGGCAACGAGTACGTCCGCCAGGACGCGGGCTACCCGCGGGCGATCTTCCCCTGGCTGGCCGACGACCTCGGACTGCCCGCGCAGCTGCCCGAGGAGTTCCGCGACGGCGTGGACGCGGGTTTCGCCGGCCACGGCATCCACCTGTTCGCCGGCGGGCGCCACCTGCGGGCCGACGCGCCGGGCACGCCGCCGCCGGTGTGGGGCCGGGTGCGCACCGCGTTCGACGGCCCGGTGGACGCCGTGGTGTCCGTCGGCGACGAGGTGTTCGCCTTCCGCCGCGACCAGTACGTCCGCTACACGGTCGAGCAGGACGACGCGGCACGGGAGACCACGCCGGAGACGGCGACGCCGGGGACCACCGCCCTGGGCCTGGCCGACCCGGGCTTCCCGCGCACGATCAAGGACGACTGGGGCGCGGTGCCGCCCGAGTTCGAGCGCGGCGTGGACGCGGCGTTCACCCTGGCCGGTCGGTTGTACCTGGTGCGCGGCCGCGAGTACGTCAGCGACGCCGGGCTGGTGCGCCCGATCGCCGAGGGCTTCGCCGACGCCGCCGACCACCGGCTGGCCGACCTGTTCACGATCATCAGGTTCGCCGCGCTCGGCCACGGCGCGGCCGACGCGCTGACCGCCGCGGACGAGGACCCGTACCGGACGATGGCGGCGCTGTTCGGCTGGGACGCGGCCGAGCTGCGGTGGGCGCAGCGCACACTGCGGTCGGAGTCGGACATGGGCTTCGTGCTGGCCGCGCGCGAGCTGTTCGCGCTGGCGGGCAAGGCGAAGGTGCCGCCGTCCGGGCTGCCGGGGCTGGCCGGCGAGCGTGACCGGGTGCTGCGGCGTGACGCGCTGCTGTCGGTGGTGCTGGCGGACGATCCGGCCCTGGCGGACTCCACCGACCTGTTCGACCGGCAGCTCATCGACGTCGACATGGGCGGCCAGGGCGTCACCTCGCGGATCCGTGAGGCGATCGCCGCCGTGCAGCTCTACCTGCACCGTTGCCTGCTGGACCTGGAGCGGGCCCCGGCACTGGCCGACCCGGAGCGGCGGGCGCGGCTGCGCCGCTGGTGGTCGTGGATGAAGAACTACCGGGTGTGGGAGGCCAACAGGAAGGTCTACCTGTATCCGGAGAACTACCTGCGTCCCGAGCTGCGCGACACCAAGACGCCCGGCTTCGCCGACCTGGAGAGCGACCTGCTGCAGAGCGGCGTCACCACCGCCACCGCGCAGCGCGCCTACAAGCGCTACCTGGACGAGTACACCGAGGTGTCCAGGCTGGAGATCGCCGGCGGCTACGTGGCCGCCGCCGAGGCGGGCGCGCGCGACCTGGTCCTGTTCGGCCGCACGCGCAGCGATCCGCGCCGCTACTACTGCCGCACCGCCACCTTCAGGGACGGCGACAAGCTGTCGGCCACCTGGCGTCCCTGGCAGCAGGTGGACGTGCGCATCGACGCCGACCGGGTCCAGCCCGTCCGGGCCTTCGACCGGACGTTCGTGTTCTGGGCCGTGGCCGAGGACCTGCCGCCCGCGCAGAGCGGCAGCACGACCATCGCGATCGTCGAGTCCGGCACCAGCCAGCAGGTGACCGCGCCGATGCGGCACGCGGTGAAGATCTACTTCTCGTACGTGAACCTCAACCAGGAGTGGGTGCCCGCGCAGCTGCTGGCCACCGGCGGGGCGACGAACAACGAGATCCTCGGTGTCACCCTCGCGGTGCGGCCGGGCCCGCTGCCCGGCGGCGGCGACCACCAGGCGATCATCACCTCGTACGTGGCCAGGACCTCGGGCGGCGAGATGGGCGCGTCGTTCGCGCTCACCCCCGAGCTGTACACCGTCCCGGTGCCGGGGATCGCCGTGCAGCCGCCCACCGGCGACGTCACGACGATCTTCGACGAGGAGGAGGACGGGATCGACCCGGCGTCGGTGATCTGGTTCAACCGGCCGGCCGGCTTCGGGATCGGCGAGGGCGCCTGGTTCAGCGTGGACCACAAGGGCGGCAGCTTCCTGTGCCGGCCGATCATGCCCGCCGAGGCGGAGCCCGTCGCGCCGGCGCCGATCAAGGGGGCCACCGGGCTGCCCAACTGGGTCCGGGTGGACGCCGCGTTCGCGCTGCCCGACGGCACGCGTTACTTCTTCAACAACACCCGCGGCGGCCGGTTCACCCGGATGGCGGCGGGGTCGAACACCCCCGAGAGCCCCGAGTACATCTCCTGGTACTTCGGGCTGACCGAGCCGCTGCGGCCCGACCCGTCACGGCCGCGCCGGGGCCGGCCGATCCCCGACACCGAGCCGGACGCCGCGGAGACGCCGGCGCGCGGCTGGCCGCGACCGGGGCGGCACGACCCGCCCTCGCAGGCGGGCGCGTCGTCCGGCGGCCCCGGCTGGACGTCGGTGAACTCGGCGTGGGTCGCCGACGGCAAGTACCTGTTCATCACCAGCGGCGCCCTGCTCGCCCGCTACACGCTGGGCCCCGGCCACAGCATCCCCGAGGTGGTCGACGAGGGCTACCCGCAGCCGATCACCCGCACGATCGACGCCGTCTTCCGCGGCTACGCGATCAGCGGCGAGGAGTACGCCAGAGTCGGCGAGTGGTCGTGGCGGCCGCTGGCCGGCAACTGGGGCGGGCTGCCCGCCGGGATCACCGGCGCCCTGGAGACCGCCGACGACGTGTACTTCTTCCTCGGCGACCAGTTCGCCGCCTACCCCAAGGGCGGCGCCATCCCGCGTCCTTACGAGTACACCGAGGTGCCGCACGACATCGTCCGGCTGACCACCAGCACGGCGTACAAGCTGAACCAGCGGCTGCTGGCCGGCGGGGTGCCCGCGCTGCTGGACACCGCCACCCAGGAGACCGACGAGCTGCCCGCCTTCGACACCGGGCACTCCGACGCCGTCACCATCAGGGTCCGCGCCGAGCGGGTCAAGGAGGAGTGGCTGCCCGGCCGTTCCCACCTGGACTTCACCAGCGCGAACGGCATCTACTACTGGGAGATCTTCTGCCACGCGCCGCTGCTGATCGCGCAGGCGCTCAACGCCGCGCAGCGCTTCGACGAGGCGCGGACCTGGTACGAGTACGTCTTCGACCCCACGCGGCCCGGCCGTCCGTGGCGGTTCCTGCCCTTCCTCGGCGCCGACCCGGCCGCGCTGGCCGGCGCGCTGCGCACGCACGGCGACCCCGCGCTCGGCGACGCGATCGCGCTGCTCGACTCGCTCGTGCCGGTCTTCCGCGGCGGCGCGCCGCTCACCGACGAGCACCGCAGGGACCTGGCCGCGCTGGCCGCCCTGCCGCCCGGCGAGGAGCTCGCGATCGCGATGGAGCTCCCCCGCCTGTACGACGTGACCGGCGACGTGGACAGCCTGCGCGCGGCCTACCGGGACGACCCGTTCGACCCTCACGCGATCGCGGCGCTGCGGCCGGTGGCCTACCGGCGCGCGGTGGTCGCCGGGTACATCGACAACCTGCTCGACTGGGGCGACCAGCTCTACCGGCGCTACACCCCGGAGAGCGTGGACGAGGCGCGCATGTTGTACATCTTCGCCTTCGACCTGCTCGGACGGCGTCCGGCGGGGCCGGGGCCGATGCCGCTCGGCGCGAGCATGAGCTTCGCCGAGCTGGAGAAGGTCTCGGCCGCCGACGAGCTGTTCGGCGAGCTGGCCCGGGTGCACGCCAGCACCGGGCACCCGTACTTCTTCACGCCGGTCAACGCCATGCTGCTGGGCTACTGGGACCTGGTCACCGACCGGCTCACCAAGATCAGGGCGTCGCTGGACATCCTGGGCATCAGCCGGCCGCTGCCCCTGTTCGAGCCGCCCATCGACCCGATGACGCTGGTCGCGGGCGCGTACGCGGGGCAGCTCGACGGCGTGGCCGCCACGCCGGCCGCCGAGGTGCCGCAACACCGGTTCACCTTCCTGCTGCGCCGGGCGCAGGAGCTCACCGAGCGCGTCTGCCAGTTCGGCGCGACCCTGCTCGACGTGCTGGAACGCGGCGACGCCGAAGCGCTCGGCCTGCTGCAGTCCGGCCAGGAGACGGCGATACTCGAGCTCACCCGCGTGCTCAAGGAGGCGCAGGTCACCGAGGCCGAGGAGAGCCTGGCCGCGCTGCGTGCCGGGCTGGCCGGGGCGCACGGCCGCATGACCCATCTCCAGCAGGTCATCGACGCCGGCACCACGCCGCTGCAGGCCGCCCAGCTCGCCATGCTGGCCGCCGCCTCGACCGCGCACCTGACCTCCAGCGGGCTGCGGCTCGGCGCGTCCTTCGCGCACGGCGCGCCGCAGATCCTGGCCGGCCCGTTCATCATGGGCACGATGGCCGGCGGCGACGAGATCGGCGACGCCCTGGACAGCGCCGCCGGGGTGGCCGAGTCGCTCGGCGAGGGGCTGTCGGTCATGGGCGAGCTGCTCGGCGCGCGGGCCGAGCAGGAGCGGGCCATGCAGGACACCCGGCTGCAGCTGGCCGTCGCCACCAACGAGGCCGCCCAGATCGAGCACCAGGTCACCGGCGCCGAGGCGCGGCTGGCCGGCGCCCGGCGCGAACTGGACATCCTGCACCGGCAGATCGCGAACCAGGAGGCGGTGACGGCGTTCCTGCGCGAGAAGTTCACCGGCGCCGAGCTGTACCAGTGGATGTCGGGCCGGCTGGCCGGGCTGTACTTCCAGACCTACGGGATGGCGGCCGACCTGGCGCGCGCCGCAGAACGCGCCTACCAGTACGAGCGCGGCGCCACCGACAGCGTGATCACCGCCGCGCACTGGGACGGCCGGCGTAAGGGCCTGCTCGCCGGGCAGCTCCTCGCGCACGACCTGGACCGGCTGGGTCAGGCGTACACGGCCAGGGACGGACGCCGGCTGGAGATCACCCGGCAGATCTCGCTGCTGGAGCTGGACCCGGTGGCGCTGCTCACGCTGCGCACGACCGGCGGCTGCGAGTTCGCGCTCAGCGAGGACTTCTTCGACCGCGACTTCCCCGGCCACTACCGCCGCCAGATCCGCACGGTCGCCGTCTCGTTCGTCGCCGCGGACGGCGCGACGCTGCCGCTCAACGCCACGCTCGCCCAGGTCACGCACCACACGGTGCTCTCACCCGACCCGAAGGGCGTGCAGTACCTGCTGGCGCCGACCGGCACGCCGCCGACCAGCGTGCGCACCGACTGGCGGGCCGGGCGGCAGATCGCGCTGTCGCAGCCGGGCGAGGGCTGGGAGAACAACGGCCTGTTCGAGCTGCGCTACGACGACGACCGCTACCTGCCGTTCGAGGGCACCGGCGCGGTCTCCACCTGGCGGCTCACGCTGCCCGGCGCGCGTTCCGCCGGCCGCGCCGCCGACCTGTACGACGCCAGGATCACCCTGCGGTACGAGGCCGACCACGGCGGCGAGACGTTCGCGGCCGGGGTGCGAGGGCTGCTGCAGCCGTACGACGCGGCCCGGTTCATCGACGTCGCGGAGGAGTTCCCGGCGGAGTGGGCGTCGTTCACCGAGGTACTGACCATCCCGCTGTCGCCCGCACTGCTGCCCGACCTGTACACCCCGCAGATCACCGGCATCTTCGCGGTCTACGACATGGACCCGCCCGGTGACGCGCGGTTCGCCGTGCACGGCAACCCGCTGGCCGACGGCCGCCTGCTCCCCACCCCTGGGCTGCCCGCCACCGCTCCGCTGGCGCTCACCTTCACCGGAGACCGCGCCACGCTGCGCGGCCTGCGACTCGCCCTCCTCTACCGCGCCCGCTGACCAGGACGGACCACGACCATGAAGAGAAAAGGCAAGTCGGCGTCCGGGCCGAACAAGAAGCCGAACCAGGGCCAGTCCGACGGCCTGGCCGGCGGCCAGTCCGGCGGGCTGGCCGGCGGGCTGTCCGGCAACCGCGTCACGGGCGGCACCCAGACGACCGGCACCCCGCCACCGCGCCCGATCCAGATCACGGCGGGCGACACGCCGGTCATCGACAACAGCCCGCTCACCAAGCCCAAGAAGACGGCGTCGTTCCTGGCCCCGCCCATCACCACGACGAGCACCGACCCGGGCGAGCTGGTCCAGTCCCTCGCCGCCGAGCTCATGGCGGAATCGGATGAAGGGTCGGGGACGTTCGAGGTCGCGCAGGTGATGAGCGCCCTCGTCAAGACGGCCGCCACCCAGCAGATGAAGCAGATCCCCACCGACCAGCTGGTCCTCATGGCGAAGATCGTCCGCGGGAAGCAGGTGCACGACATCGAGGATCCCGACGACCGGATCACGACGCTCATCAGCGGGGTCCGCGACTTCCTCGTCGAGAGGCGTCCGGCGGTCGCCGCCTACGTGCTGCGAGGGGGCAAGCAGCAGGCCGGGGAGAAGGTCTCCGCCCAGCAGCAGGCCACCGACACCGCCGCCTGGCTGAGCAAGGTCATGCCCATCCTCACCGATGACGGCTTCAACGACGGCCAGCAGCTGATCCGGATGCGGGACAGCATCGACAAACTGCTCGCCGCGATCGCCGGTGGGAAGGCCAAGGCCGAATGGCCGGAACTGCGCGGCTACATCTTCCAGATCAACCACACCATGGCCGCGCACAGCAGATACCAGCTCAAGAACGTCGAATCCGGGTACATCGCCCCGGAATCAGACAATTTGAGGTTCGTGGACAGCGTCGAGCTGGTGTTCCCCCCTGGCGAACAGGACCCGTCGCTCTGTTTCTGCGAATACAAGGGGTACGGCACGGAGCAGAATCCGACCCCCGAATTCATGTCCAGCTTCCAGGGACAGCTCGACGACTACGTCAGCGAGCTGCTGGCCTCGGATCAGCCCCTGCACCTGCGCTACGCCTTCCCCGGCGCGGCTCCCGACTGGGTGCACGCCAAGCTGCGCGGCGCCGCGGAACAATTGGGGGCCAAGGGGAGGCGGCTGTTCCTCGTCGAGGGGAAGAGCCTCAGAACCGTCGGCAAGGAGAAGGAGCTCTTCACCAAGTCCAACAAGCCGCCCAAGCCGCCCCAGTCGACCACTCCGGACAGCGACGTCGTCACGAACACCGACGAGGCCGCGACCGTCCGCTCGCCCGTGATGCGGACCCTGTCGGCGCCCGGGGTCGTGGTCAAGGGGAAGACGGCCTCGGGCGGGAAGAACCAGAAGAAGGTGAAGGAGAAGGAGAAACCGGTACCCGTGAAGGGCCAGTTGACCTCCTACTTCCAGGTCGTGCGCACCCCGACCAAGGCCGCCACGGGAGGCGCGCGGCCGGGCAGCTCGACCAACCCCGACACCAAACCGCTGTAACTCGACGATGTCCCCCCTTCATGCCGAATGGGTGGATGTGGGTGCGGATACCGGGCGGCGGCTGTAACGCTGAGGCGCGTGACGCACGCAACCTTGACGCCCCCGGTGCTGGCGCTGGTGCTGGGCCTGGGCACGCTGATCACGCCCGGGGCCGCACCGGCCGCGGAGCCGGCGGCGTACACGCTGCCCGAGACCGTCGTGCGGGCCACCGTCGCGGCCGACGGCTCGGTGCGCGTGGACGAGGACCACGTCTTCCGTTTCGCGCGGGCCGGGCACGGCGCGTACGTGGACGTGCCGCAACTCGACGGAGCCGAGGTCACGGACGTGACGGTGACCGAGGGCGAGACGGCCTACCGGCGCAGCGGCACGCCCGAGCTGGGCGTGGACCGGCCGGCGGACACGTACGCGGACGACGCGTGCATGAACGGGGCGCGCCGGGTCGTCTGGTATTTCGCCGCCGAGCCGGAGACGACGCGCACGTTCCGGGTGTCGTACACGCTCAAGCGGGCGGTCTCCGTGCACGATCGGCACGCCTTCCTGCACCTGCCGGTGTGGGGCAGCGGCTGGCAGCAGGAGCTCGGCCTGCTGCGGGTGTCGGTGCGGCTGCCGCGCAAGGCCAAGGGCGGCAATGACAAGGGCGGCAAGGAGGAGTACCGGGCCTACGGCCGGGGCTTCCGCGCGGCGCTGACGCGCGACCGGGGCGGCGCCGGCGGCTCCGTCAAGAACGTGGCCGCGGGTCAGGCCGTCTCGCTCGACCTGGCCTTCCCCGCCGCCCAGCTCACCGGGGCCGACGACGACGCGGTGGTGCGGCGGGAGGGCTCGGGCGCGGCGGCGCTGGCGAAGCTGAGGAAGAAGGTCCCGGCGGCGGGCACGACCGCGCCCTGCGTGATGGCGGCGAGCCTGCCGACGTTCGCCTACGACGGCGACACCTACAGCTCCGGCGGCGGCTCGCGGTCGAACGGGGACCCGTGGTGGATCCTGTGGCTGGGGCTGCTCCTCGTGCTGGTGGTGGCCGGGATGCTGGGCAAGGGCATGAGCCGGGAGGGCGGGGGC
>NZ_JABCPZ010000328.1 GCF_013283785.1 Nonomuraea antri | reverse complement strand
GGGCGGGGCCGGGCGAGCGTGGTGGTGGACATGATCCCCGTTCAGGCAGGTACGCGTGGTGTGCAGGCACTCAGCCAAGCAGGGATGAAGTTCCAAGCACCGGCACATTTCGGACGCAACCACCGCACCGACCATCATCACTTCGACAGCACAACGGCGAGGGCATCCAACGCCTCGGCCCAATCGCCGAGATCGTCATGCGACCCGGATCCCCACCTGGCAATGCAAAGGCCATCCCCCAATGGCTGAGAGGTGGGCTTTGACCTGGGCGGGACGTTCACTTATAGGTCGACCTGAGGCTCACGACGGGACCGGTCACCTGCACGCGGCAATGTCGATGGTGGCACTGAACTCGACACCAGAGATTCACAGCGAGTCCCGGACCGCAGGCCTAACGGAACCATGACCTCGTGCCGACCCGCACGGACAAGACGAACGTGAGCAGCGCCGCGACCGCGACCGCGACCATGGTCGCCCCCCACACACCGGATACGAGTAGCAGGGCATACAGCAGCTCACACACGCTCGCCACAAGTCCAACAATCCACACCCATGTGCGTCCCGAAGCGGCAAGTCCGGCTGCCAACCCGAAAGAAAGCGCCAGCATTACGGACACGATGCTGAGCGGCGGAAATTGCAGCCACAGCTCGTTACTCATTGCGGCGCCGGCCAGAAACGGCTGGACGAGAGACAGAGCCCAGAAACTCATCTGCGTCCAGTTGAAAAGGCGTAGCACTTGAACGCCGCGGGGCATCAAAGCAACGCGGTGCGGCTCGGTCATGCGACGCTCCAGTGCGACGTCGGATAAGCACGTGTCCAGGACGATCCACAGCATGTCTCAAAAATCGACGGACTGGCTAGACCCGCAAATATCATCATGAAAATCGTGCAGGCAGCTTGAGGGACTATCCAGCAAAACCTTCGATTGGCTGTCCATGGCGCGCTCGCCCGATCCGGAAACCTCGGCCAGGAGCGGCCTGCCACCCGTGTCCTCTCACCGACACCCCGTTGCAGGCACCAGACGCGATCACCGGCCGGCCAGCCACGCATCTGCTGGACCGCAGCAGCGTCGTCGAGCTGATCCAGACCAAGATCGGCACTCTTCCCGAATCGCCCTGCGTTCCGGTGCGCAGCGTGCTGCTGGCGGTCCTGCTGGACGCCTACTACAACGGCAAACCGCCCTGGCCGAGGCCTGGCAGCTGGTCACCTTCAGCCTTGCCCCGCCCTGCAGGAGCATCTGGGCCTGCACCCGATCACCGCCGGTGACCCACATCAGGAGCCGGCCACCTCCCGGCGTTTCTACCGCGATTTGGCCGGATCACCACCGCGCTGGCCCCTGAGCGCACCAACCGCCGCGCCCCGCCTGCCCCAGCACCAGGCCGACCAGCACGCCGCCCTGGACAACGATTCCGAGCATCAGCGCAAATGCGAACTGCTGCAGACCATCGTCACCCGCCCGGTGCTCACCTCCGTCCGGCACCGCAAGGGCCGCCACCCTCTGAAGGACTACGAAAGCGACGTCGGCATCGACGCCACCGTCCTACCCACCTGGGCCGACCCGCCTCGCCCCGGCAAGGGGCCAGCCTCCACCGAGATCAACGCAGGCTGGCACTAATCCGAAGGCAACAACCGGCCTACCCTTCAGCTACAGCGCCACGCGGCCACCGCAGCCTGCACCCGCGTCACTCGCGGCAACTTTCCGCAACCGGCGCTCGGCCTGGTCGTCAATACCCCGCACCATTCTCCTGCCTGCGGGCGAATCCCTCCGGCCCTCCAGAAGCAAGAGCGACCCACATCTGCCCGCAGACCACCCTCGCCCTGCACCCCGACGATCCCGGCGCAAGGACAAGTTCCGGCAAGACCCGCACTACCTGACCTCGGCCTGGCAAGACGCCTACGAGTCCAATCAGGCCGACACCGAGAGCAGCAACGGCCTCCTCAAGAGTCACCACATCGACCTCAGCGACCCCAAACCCTGGCTCGCCCACGGCCGCATCGTCCAGACTCTGCTCACCGCACTCATGATCGCCGTCGCCAACGAGTTCATCCTGCTCACCTGGTGGCAGGCCCACGACCACCGCGAGCCTCCACCCGAGGACACCTATGCATCCGCGACACGAGATCCGGATCAGGACCCGCCGACCCGCTTCCGGACTCGGGGTTTCAGCAGTAATGCTGCGCTCGGGCCACGAATTCGGCGGTGGAAAGGAGAACATCAACGCCGCCGGACTGCTCGCCGCTGTGGTCTTGAATCACTATGCGTCCCGCTGTCTGTTTGGTTTTGGACGCGGTGGTGAAGGAGACGCGGAACGTCCCCCCTTGCGTTTTGGCGTGGTACGCGCCAGCGAGGTACTGATGGCCTGGCCGAAACTTCAAGTCCCCCTCAGCCAGGGACCAGCCTGGCGGGATCTTCTCCAAGTCCAGGAAGAGTGGCGATCCCGATAACTTTGGGGCTTTGAGGTCAGCTTGGTCCTCCAACTGACCGTTGACCCGCCGGTAGATGATCACGCCGGCCGGAGGCTGTTGACACCATGCCACGACCAGGGCCAGCCTCCCCTCGGCGTTGACCGTGATGCCGGTCAGCCCGGTCCTCGCAGGGCTGGTCGGAACGCAGCCCGTGAGTGTGGCAAGCACAAGAACACCCAAGCTGAGCCGGAGCGGAAGCCTGAGGCCAGACGTTCTCACTGGTCACACTTCCTTCGCGTAAATGCCATCAGGCGCCTCTCGGATCGACGTTTCTGCTCAATGAGATGCGTGGGACTCGAGAGTCGTTCGCCATAAATCTGTTCTTGCGCCGTCCTTGAGGTGGCTGCGGATAGCAGAAATCGCGTTCGAGTCCTTGCCTTGCCGCAGGCTAAAGGCAACGACTGCAGAAGAAGCTGCGGCCCTGCGGCAACTGGCCGATCTGCGTGGGCAGGTTGGGGTGCTCGAGCAGCGGCTGGGCGAGTTAGTCATCGCACGCAGGGTGGTCGAGCCGCCGGTGGCCGAAGTGACCCCGGCACCGGACTCGTCGCGACGCCGCCTTGACCGAGGCCTGCATCCCGTCTCGCCCAGACCAACTGGCGGTCTGGAGGTATCACCATCAGACCGGCGTGAGCTGGCCGGGGTGGACGAGCGGGTGGTGGAGGCGACGGCCAGCGCGGGTCGGCCGATGCGAGCCAAGGAGATCGCCCAGTCGCTGGGCGAGCCGCCGAGATCGGCCCCGTCCCGGGCCGCACGGCCCGCCGGTGCGCACGGTGCTGCTGGCGATGCTGCTGGGCGTCTACTACACCGGCAATGGTGTCCTGGCCGACGGCTGGCGGCTGGCCACCTTCGGCCTCGACCCCCGCCCCGCAGGAGAGCCTGGGCCTGAACTGGTCACCGCCAGCGACCCGCATCAGCAGTCGGCTTCGTCCCCGCCGCCTCTATCGGGCTTCGACCGCATCACCAGCGCCCTGGACCCCGACCGCGCCGACCGACGCGCCCGCCTGCCCCAGCAAGAAGCCGACCGGCACCCGCCACCTGGGACGATGACAAAGGACTGGATACCCCGCGAGTTGCGGCAAAGCTTCGTCTCGCTGCTCTCCGACTCCGGCATGCCCATTGAGGCCATTTCACGCCTGGTCGGACACCGCAACACCACTGTCACCGAGACCGTCTACCGCCAGCAACTCCGCCCTGTGCAACTGGAAGGCGCGAAAGCAATGGACGCGCTCTTCCCCGACGACTAACCAGAAGAGACACAACTCAATCGATCTCGCCACACGTAGACACCCGGCGAAGTCTCCTCGACCTCGCTGGGCCAGGCCTGACGCATTCGATCCAGACGCTCGCGATGGTCAACAACCCAGCCGGCGGCTCCATGCGCGCCCGCGACCTGGCCCTGGTCATGGACCTGCCCCTGAGCCAGAACAACATCCAGAACGTCCGCGCCAACTCAAACGCCTGGTCGGCTGCAGCATTCTCGTCGAGACCGAGCCCGGATTGTTCACTCAGCCTCGCCCATGACCCGAGCAGCGAGCCTTCGACCGGCCGATCTATCCCAACCCCGCCGGCGAAAGGGACATCACCTCGCGGGAACGCACTCTCAGCCTCAGAGACCCTGGCTCATTGGGGGTGGGCACCCAAGTCCCACACTCGCACGTCGCCGTAACTGTCCCCGGTGACAGCGGCCAATCTGCCATCCACTTCTCCGAGCGCGATAGTCAGGACAAAGCCAGTGTGTCCCATCCGCCCGCCCAGCGGTTTGCGCGTGTTCAGATCCCACGCCTGCAACGTACCGCCGCGGTCTTCGTCGTCACTGCCACCGGTAAGGGCGACCGGCCGGCCGTAGACTTCTGCAAACGCCACAGCCCCAACCGCACCGGTGTGGCCGGTCGGTATCGGTACACCGATGCGTTGATCGGTGGTCAAGTCCCACACCCACATCTTCTCGTCCGTACCGGAGACGGCGACAGGTCTACCGTCCACCCGCCCGAGCGCGACATCCCAAGCAGCAGTACCGCTGATCATCGGATCGCCTATCGGCTTACGGGTGGTCATGTCCCACATGCGGGTCGTATGGTCAATGCTGCCGGTGACGGCAACTGATCGACCATCCACCTCTCCGAGCGCGATATCCCGGACCATGCCGGTGTGTCCGACCAACGGTTCGCCGGAAGGTTTATGCGTGGCCAGGTCCCACACCCTCACAAGTGCCCCGTCGCGAGCGTTGCCCCAGCCTCCCGCAGCGACGACGACCGCTCGGCCGTCCACCTCCCCGATCGCTAGCGCTTCGACGCGTTCAACATCGTCGCTGAGCCGTATCGGTTCCCCGATGGGCTCGTGTGTTGCCAGGCCCCAGACCCGTAGGAGGCTGTCGTAGCCGCCCGTGACGACTACCGATCGGCCGTCAACTCTCCCGACCGCCAGCGCTGTGACACCATGCGGGTGGGCGAGAATCGGTTCCCCGATGGGCTGGTGTGTGGCCAGGTCCCATACCCGTACGGCGGGGTCGTCGTCGCTACTACCAGCGCTTACCGCGACGGGTCGGCCGTTCAATTCCCCCACCGCCACCGCCATGACAGGGTCGTCATGATGTCCCAGCAAATCCGAGGAAGGCCCCCCAGCGACGACCAACGACCCCAAAAGCGCCAGTGCGACAACCCACTCGAGGCTTCGACGAAACAATGATGGCCGCACCGATACGTTCGACATCCCCACGCTCCCGGTGGGAACCAGGTACCCAGCATCCCCAGAGGCTTGAGCGAAGGGGTCGGCTTGGTCGTCCACCAGGGGATGACCAACGCCCTGCCTGGTCGGACCGAGTCCAGACGCGTCGGAATCACCCACGTCCAACCGCCCCGGATCAGACACCACTCACCGTCCTTCTGGCCCGGCTCCTGCCTCAAGGGCGCCGGAGGAGTCATGCGACGACAGACGGCCGAGAGTAACGGGAGTGGTCTCAGGACGCCAGATCATGACAGCGGCTCGAACTCCTCCGAGGCTGAGCTTGAAGAGACGATCAGCACCGTAGTCACCCTGGAATGCAGAAGGCCGCCTCCCACAACCGGGAAGCGGCCTTCGGCTTTGGGTGGAGATGAGGGGATTCGAACCCCTGACCCCTTCGATGCGAACGAAGTGACGAACATGCGCCCGACCAGCGTGAACAGGACTTTAGCTGGTCGGGCGCATCCATGAGTCAAGAACGGGCCGTTCCCGGCCTCCCCTAGCCGTTCCTGGCCGTTCCTAGCCGCGATCTTCCCTCCCAAAATCCCCCCAACTTCTCCCCCACCCAGGATGCGACGATGGCGGCATGAGACTGTTCCGCCACATCAGGTGCCTCGACTGCGGCGAGCCCATCGATCGAGCGCTGCGCTACCTGCCGTTCCTCCGAACTCAGTCCCCATCCAAGGCCTACATGCACGCTGCCATGCACGCTCTCGACCACGCCGGCCTGCGATGATGACGGCATGAGTGACCACGCGAGCACGGGCCAGTGCCGGAACGCGGCCGACCGCCGCCGAGACGTCGCCGGCTACCAGGGGCCCGCCGTACTGATCCCCCGCGACGAGCCCGGCGAGTACCCCGTCACCATGCGCCTCTGGTCCTGGGACGAAACCGACTACGTCGAAGTGGACCTCGGCGAGTACGAACCGATCTCGCGTATCCGCGGCTGGACGGCCGAAGTCGAGGGGACACTCCCCGTGCCGCCGTACGCCGAGATGGTCGTGCACTTCCCCCGCGGCTACCAGCTGCCCGCCGGGCTCCTCTGCATCCACCGCAGCGGCCACCACCTCGACCAGTGGAGCGGCCACCTCACCGGCGCCGGTCGACCTCCCGCCTAACGGTCGCGGATTTGTCGTCTCGTGCCCACCCCTGACCGTGTGGGTGATTGACCTCCCCCTATTCGCCGTTCACCATCGAACCGACAGGAAATTCTCGAATACCGGGAGGCTCCGAGCATGAAACTCCGATTCCTCGGCAGCACATCAGACGACGGCCAATGCCCCACCCTGTACGAGACCGACCGCGGCACCTACGTCGTACAGGGCGACGTCGTCACCGACCCCGAGGCCCTCGCCGACCTGCGGAACATCCTGCCCGGCGAAACGTTCGTGGAGATCCCCAAGGACCTCCTACGCTTCGCGGAGGGGTCCGGGTGACCCTGCTCTCCCCAACGGAGTTCGGCGACCTCTGGGACACCTTCCAGCACACGGCGTTCAAGCTGGAGGTGCGCGACCGCTACGACGTGCCCTCCGAGCGAGAGTCGCTCGAGCGATTCCTCTCCGGACGACCGGACCCGGAGAGGGCGACCAGGCCATGGCTCGCCAAGATGAAAGCAGCGACCGGCGAGGGCAAACGCGTCGAGCGCGTGCGCGTGGTCACGGAGCCGCACAGCGACTATGTGAGGTGGCTCCTCGCTGGCGCACCACTGAACGCCGGGGCCGGTGAGGACATCCGGTACCTACCCCGGCCGCTCGCGGCGGAGATCGGACTCCCCGGCCACGACTTCGCGCTGTTCGACTCGGGCCGCCTGGTGCTGCTCAACTTCGACGCCGAGGATCGGCCACTCCAGCACGAACTGGTGACCGATCCCGACACGGTGCTGCGGCACTGCCAGTGGCGGGACGCAGCCTGGCACTACGCCACACCGTACGAGCAGTACGCAGGGGAGTAGACACCTCCCGTGGCGCGCGTACAAGAGGCCCGCGAGGCCCTCGGCCGCCAGCTCCGCGAGCTCCGTCAGCACGCCGGCTACACCGGAACGGCGCTCGCGGACCTGCTCGGCTGGCCACAGTCCAAGGTCAGCAAGCTGGAGACCGGCAGGCAAACGCCGACCGTGGACGACATACAGGCATGGACCCGCGCAGTCGGCGACGAGACCGCCGCGAGGGCGCTCCTCGGCCGCCTCGACGTCCTGGAGACGACGTACGCCGAGTGGCGCCGCCAGCTCGGTGCCGGAACTTCCGCGCGCCAGCAGACCAGCATCATCCTGGAGACCCAGGCCGCGCACATCCGCGCGTTCGAGACCACGGTGATTCCCGGCCTGCTGCAGACGCCTGACTATGCCCGCCACCGCCTCGCCCAGTCGATCGCCCGCCATGGCCTGCCCGACGACCTGGACGAGGGCGTACGGGTACGCATGCAACGCCAAGAGGTGCTGTACCAGCGCGGAAAACGCCTGCACTTCGTCATGACCGAGGCGGCCCTGCGCTACCGGCTGTGCCCGCCCGAGGTGATGGCCGGCCAGCTCGACCGCCTGATCGCGCTGTGCTCCATGAGCACCATCCACGTGGGCGTGATCGGATTCGGCGCGGAGCTGAGCGAATCCCCCAAGCACGGGTTCTGGATCTTCGACGATCAGCGCGTCCTCGTCGAGACCATCAGCGCCGAGCTGACTCTGACGCAGCCGCAGGAGATCGCCCTGTACGTCCAGGTCTTCGACCGGCTGGCCGCAGGCGCCAGCTACGGGGCAGAGGCCCGCCAGGTGGTGACCCGGGTCTTGGATGACCTGAGCTAGTCGAGAGAATTCTCATCCCCCTGACCTGCGGGAAGAGGATTCGAATATTCGAGAATAATCCTTGATGCTTCTCAGTTCTGGCTCCTAACGTCCGAGGTATGACCCTCCAGTCCCCCGAGCACGTCGGCTCAGCCGCTGGAGGCCGGTCGTGACCAGGGTGACGACTCGGCTGCGGCACCTCGACCAGAACCTGCGCACCGGCGAGGTGCGCCACGACCCGCTCGCGTTCGCCTGGCACGAACGCACCGAGACGCTGCGCCTGTCCTACGAGGACCCCACCGACAACGACTGGTGGTACGGCGTGCTGTGGCTACGGCACGGCACCGACATGACCGGCAGGCACCTGTGGAAAGCGGTCAACACTCCGCGGACTCTCGCGATGATGACCCGCCACCTGTGCATGGTGTGCAGCGCGTCATGCATGCGCAACGACCGCAGGATCTGGTGGCTGCTCGTCGGCGACTCCAGCCACGCCCCCGACGGCACGCCGATCACGAACCTGCCGCCGGTCTGCGAGGGGCACATCTCCGAGTCGCTGGCCACCTGCCCGCGGCTGCTGGAGCGGTCGCGGCTGATCAGCGTGGCCGGCACCGCGCCGTACGCGGTGACGGCCGACGTCTACGCCCCCGGCGCCGACGACGGGCCGACCAAGGTCCTGCACGAGCAGCACATCATCCTCAGCGAGGAGAACGCGCCCCTCCTGCGGTTCGCTCTGGCGAAACAGCTGTGGGTCACGCTCGACGATCTACGCGACGAGCCACTCATCCTGTCCGACTGGCACGAACATGTGGGGCGATCATCGTGACCATCAAGTGGGAGCCACACCACGCGCGAGGGTCGCAGACCCGAGTCCATGAAACCTCCTGCTGCGGCGCCTACGAGTGGTGCGCCGAGGGCGGCCAATACTTCGTCCTGCGCCACGTCGCCGGCCGGTGGGAGGAGACCGGCCGCGGCGTGTACGCCGCCGCTCGTCAGGTGTGGGACCATCTGCTCGCCAGGCACCCGCAGCGCTGCCGTAGAGGCAAGTTGCTCGCGTAGACCCCCGGCTCTCGTGTGCTCGCCAGTGTGCGGGAGCCGGGCCAGTTCGCCCCTGCCTGTCTTACCTCGGAGGGTTTCCCCAGGTAGGGGCGTTTGACGGCCGCCCTCGGTGGAGTGGCTGCCTCGTACCCGCCAGATTTTCGCGGTCTGGCGGGGGAGGTGGTGCTCCCCGGGGGCGGTCTTCTGCGTCTGGGCGGGGTGGACACGCCTGCGAGCCCCTGCTACTTTGTTGCTAGAGTAGACAAGGTTTTTCGAGGACTGCCCCACAACTGAATGCGGGCGGGAACCGGTGATTGAGCCCACCGGCCCCGCCCTGGCACGAAACCCCTGACCAGACCAGGAGAACGCACCGTGCGCAACCCTCTCATGCGCGTATTCCGCCGCGCCACCCCGACCACCAACCCCAAGCGGGCAAGGCCGCCCGCGCCCGCCGCC
>NZ_JABCPZ010000327.1 GCF_013283785.1 Nonomuraea antri | reverse complement strand
CCTGCTCGGCCTGCCCACCCACACCTCCGCCGCCACCGCCGCCCTGACCGGCTGGCCGCACCATCGGGCCGAAGCCGCGCTGGACCGCCTCCATGACGCCCGCCTGCTCGAACCCGCGGGCCCCGACCGCTACCAGCTCCACGACCTGGTCCGCCTGTACGCCCGCGAACGCGCACACCAGGACCTGCCTGAGGAGGAACGCGCCGGCGCGGTACGTCGGGTGCTCCACCACCACCTGACCACCCTGTGGATGGCGAGCAACGCGTTCAACACCGATCCCGTGCTGCGCTGCCCCGTCGAGTTGCCCGCGAGCGTCTTCAAGGACCTGACCGAAGCCGGACGATGGATCCAGGACGAACGGGAGAACCTGCTCGCCGCCGTGCAGCAGGCGCTGACCGGACCCGACCCGGAGACCGCCGTCGGCCTGGCCATCGGGCTCCACTGGCCCTTCAGCTACCAGGGCTGGCACACCCAGCTCGCCGACGTCTACGCCCAGGCCATCGAGGTGGCCGATCGCATCGCGGCCTGGGAGGACAAGGCCCAGCTGCGCAGCTTCCTCGGCTGGGTGCACCGCGACCAGGGCCGTCACGACGCCGCGATCGCGGCGCTGGAGACCGCTCTCACCGACTGGGACCGCGCCGGACTGCCCAGCAGGAAGGTGGGAGCGCTCAACAACCTCGGGGTCATCCACACGATCGTGGGACGTCTCGACGACGCGCTCGCCTACCTCGAACACGCCCTGGCGCTCAACGAGGACGCGGAACGCCCGGTGGCCACGATCGTGCTGCGCAACAACCGGATGCACGTCCACTCGCGGCAGGGGCGCTTCGACGAGGCCATCGCGGAAGCGCGCGAGCTGGTGGAGCTGTGGCCGAAGGCGGATCCGCGCGCCGGCGCGGGCTCGGCGCACGACTCGCTGGGCGACGTCCACCGCCACGCCGGCCGGCTCGCCGAGGCGGTGGAGAGCTACACCACGGCCGTGCGGCTGCTGCGCGAGTCGAGATACGGGCTGAAGGAGGCCAGGTCACGCTGGTGGCTCGGCACCGCGCTGCACGAACTCGGACGGCACGGCGAAGCACGGCGACAGTGGGAGAGGTCGGTCGGCCTCCTGCGCGATGCCCGCCTCCTCGCCCCAGGGGAGGCGGCCGGGATCCTCGCCCAGCCCGTGCCGGAAACGCCCCAGCCGATCAAGAACCTGCTCTGACCGGCGCGACGTGAGAGCCACGGCCCTGATCATGGGCGTGGCTCTCACGCATCAGGTCAGTGTCCGCGCCATTCGATCCTCGCTCCGCCGACCGACGAGTTCTTCGGCCCCCAGGTGGCGACGTACGTGCAGTAGGGAGGAGGAGAGTTGGTGATCTTCAGCGCACCGGTGTACGACGTGCCGTCGATGTCCACGGTGGAGGTGGAGGAATCCGGGCAGCCGTAGCCGCCGGTCCGCCAGAAGTGCAGGTTGTAGTCCTTGTTGAGGGTGCTGGTGGGGTTGGATACGCGGCCCCACCGGTACCACGCTCCGTTGTACTTGCCCATGCGGAGCTGGAGCCGTGCGCCGCTGGATGCCACGTACTCCTTGAACGTGCGCACGTCGGTGGCCTTGGTCGGCACCGAGTAGTTGAAGCTCCCAGCGGCCGCCGCGCTCGGGTTGGCGACGACGCAGGCGGCCGCGATCAGTGCGCCGGCCGCGGTCGTGCCGAACGCCTTGGGCAGATCTCTGAACATCACGAGTTGGGTCCCTAGTGTGAGCGACTTGTCGGCCGGCTGCCGACCGACCAGGCTGGTGCCGGCCCCAGCCACGCTAGGGACCGCTGGTATGTCCGCGGTATGTCGCGCGATTCCGCCTGAGCGGCGCGTCAGGGGTCTCCTGACGGCGCTAGTCGGCCAGGCCGTCCCAGGGGTTGCGTTCGGTGCCCGCGGCCAGGCCCTCCGGGCAGTGGCGGCGGAAGTCGCACCACGAGCAGATCGGGCCCGGGCTGGGGGTGAACAGGTCGTCGATCTCCTTCGGCACCGCCGCCGGTCCGCTGACCGGGGTGGCGGGCGGCCGGTCGCGCGGGACCGCGTCGGGCCAGCCGGCCCCCGGCGGCGTGCTCCCGCTCGGCCGACTCTGCGCGCGGCCGGTCGGCCGGCGGGTGGCGGCCGACCTGGCCGGGGCCGCGACGAGTTCGCGGTAGCGCTCGTCGGCCGCGGCGGCCTCCATGGCCAGCTCCTCGGCCCGCCGCAGGTGCCTGGCGAGCGATTCGTCCGTGTGCCGCCATTCGACGATCTCGCCGGTCGGCAGGTGGTGCAGCTCGACGCTCAGGCAGGCCGTGCGCATCATCGCCGAGGCCGCGATGGCGTACACGGCCAGGGCCAGGGAGCCGCGCGCGTCGTCTTGGGTGAGCGGCCTGCGGCCGGTCTTGTAGTCGACGACGACCAGCTCGTCGCCGCGCCGGTCGAGCCGGTCGATGCGGCCGGAGAGCGCGATCACCTTGGTGCGGGTGGCCACGGTGCGCTCGACGCCCACCGGGTCGTCGGCCGGGTCGAGCGTGGCCACGTAGCCGGTGACGAGGTCGCGGGAGCGGCCGAGCCAGTGCGCCGACTGCTCGGTGTCCCTGAACCCCTCGGTGATCCACCCGTTGGTGAGCAGCAGCGACGCCATCGCGGGCGTGCGCCGCTCGTACGGCTCGCGCCACCAGCCCGCCAGCGCGTTGTGCACGCTGGCGCCGACGCTGTTGTGCGCCCAGGCCGGGCCCTTGGCCGGCTGCGGCCGGTCGAGGTAGGTGAACCGGTAGCGGCGGCGGCAGTCGAGCCAGGCGTTCAACCGCGACGGCGTGCACGCGTAGAGCCGTCGCGGCATCCCGTCCAGCGGGAGCTGGTCGTACACCCTAGTCGTCGCCGGGCCCGAGCTTGATGCCGGAGATCTTGGTGCCGTCGGTGAGCGGGCCCTCGGGCGCGGGCTCGGTCTCGACCCGGGTCAGCGAACCGGACACCCAGTCGTCGAAGTGCGGCTCCAGGTCGCCGATCGTCACCTCGTCGCCGTGCGCGGGCAGGACGCGGGTGTCGCCGGGCAGCGTGAAGAGCCGGCCGCCGATCGCGGTGAGCTGGTCGGCCAGCGCCGGGTATTCGCCGCCGAGCTTGCCCGGGCCGTCGGCCTGCAGGGTCTTGCCGGTGAAGACGGCGCCGAGCCCCTCGCAGTAGAGCGAGACGCCGCCGGGGCTGATGCCCGGGGTCTCCATGACGTCGAGCTGGACGTCGGCGACACCGAAGATGCCGTCGTCCTCCATGTCGATGTCCGGCCAGGTCTCCCGCCAGGTCTCACGCCACAGCGGCTTGTCCTTCGGGTGCAGGGCCACCACGGCCTCGTCTCTGCTGGCCACCTCGATGGCGGCCGCGACGTGGTCGGGCAGGCCGTGCGTGCAGATGACCGCCAGGACCTCCCGCTCGCCCACCTTCTCCAGGATCTGCTCGGCGTCGCGTGCGGGGTCGATGACGATCACCTCCTCGTCGTCGCCCACGATCCAGGTGTTGTTCTCGACCTTCTGCTGGACGTCGTCGATCTCGACGACGCCCTCGGTCACCACTCGCTCGATACGCGCTGTCACGCCTCCGAACTCTAGCCCGTCTGCATGAGAGAGCGAATCGCGTTGATGATGAGTTGTACGGCGAGTGCGGACAGCAGCAGCCCGGCGATCCTGGTGACCAGCTCCACCCCGTTCTCCTTGATGACCCTGATGATGGCCGCGGAGAAGCGCATGAACAGCCACAACAGGATGTGCACCGCGGCGATGGCCACCAGCAGCGTGGCCACCTGGACGGTCCGGCCGGCGGCCTGCTGGGCGAAGACGATGGTGGCCACGATCGCGCCTGGACCGGCCAGCAGCGGGGTGCCGAGCGGCACCAGCGCCACGTTCACGTTGGAGCGCACGGTGTCGGTGCGCGGCTGGGCCACGCCACGCAGCAGTTCGAGCGCGACCAGCAGGAGCAGCAGGCCGCCCGCGATCTGCATGGCGGGCACCTCGACGTGCAGGTACCCGAGGATGACCTGGCCGAACACGGCGAACACCACGATCAGGCCGAACGCGGTCACCGCGGCCTGCCAGGCGATGCGCTTGCGCTCGTGGGCGTCGCGGCCGAAGGTGTAGGCCAGGAAGAGCGGGATCACGCCGGGCGGATCCATGATCACGAACATCGTGACGAACGCCTCGACGAAGAACCTGACGTCCGGCATCGCTCGCTCCCCCAACGGTCGGCCCGGGGGGAGCCCTGTCTCATGAGTCGGGACTCATTCTTCCAGCCGTGGCGAGAAGGCGCCGAAGGGCACGTCGAGCTCGTAGTCCCGGACGTCCCTGAGCGACAGCTCGGCCAGCGCGATCAGGCATCCGGCGTCCGCGGGCCAGCAGATGGTCCACAGCCAGTTGCCGAGCGCCTCACCGGCGTACACGGCCCGGTCGGCGGCCCCGCCGACGCACCACAGCGCCGTGGGATGCCCGTGGACCTCGATCTTGGCGTTCGGCGGGCCCGAGTCGAAGCCCTCGCCAGGGTCGGGGCCGTCGAGGCCGGCGAACGCGGCGCCCAGCCCCACTCCCGGTTCCTCGGCGATGACCAGCAGATCCGCCGGGCCGTCCATCAGTGCGGGCCCGGACAGCGCGACCAGGCTCGCGCGAGCGCCCGTGCGCTCATCACCCACCTCCCCGAAGCCGGTCACCAGCCAGCCAGGCGGCAACGGCCATGGCAGCCACACGGGCACCACGGCATTCTTCCGCATCGCCTCAAGGGCCGCGCCGGATGGCGGCCACGGTGGCTGATACGGCGGGACATCACCGTGCGTGTCGCATCGCCACGCGCTCGACCATGCGTTCGGCCCGTGAAGCGGGCCAAAACACCTTGGACAGGTTGGAGCCGCTCTCACAGCTACCCACGGTGCTTCGTCCGGCGCCGTTGCGTCAAGGGCGCTTCCCGTTATCCCGTCGTAATCTTGGTCACGTGCGCGTAAATTGTGTCGGCGCGATCATTTTCGACGCCTCTGACCGGCTCCTACTCATCCACCGCGGACGCCCGCCCGGGCAGGGCCTGTGGTCCATTCCCGGCGGGCGTCTTGAGCCTGGTGAGACGGACGAGGCAGGCGTGCGCCGTGAGGTGCTGGAGGAGACCGGGCTGCGAGTGACGGTGGGCCCGCTGGCCGGGACGGTGGACCTGCCGGGGCCAGGCGGGGCGACGTACGTGATCCGCGACTACCTCGCCACCGTGGTCGGCGGCTCGCTGACCGCCGGGGACGACGCCGCGGACGCCCGCTGGTACTCCAGGCACGAACTGGACCTGCTGCCGCTGTCGGAGGGCCTGCTGGAATGCCTGACGGACTGGGGGGTACTCAAGGAGGCGTAGCCACCCGTTCAGGTGCGCAGGTCCCTGCGGTGGTCGTCGCCGCGCAGCGTGAGCAGCGCGGCGGCGCTGAGCACGCAGGCCACCACCACGTAGTACGCCGGAATGTCCAGGTCGCCGGTGTTCTTGATCAGCTCGGTGATGATCAGCCCGGCGCAGCCGGAGAACACCGCGTTCGACAGCGAGTACGCCAGCCCGAGCCCGGTGTAGCGGACCGTGGTCGGGAACATCTCGGCCAGCATCGCGGGCCCGGGACCCGCCATCAGCCCGACCGCCGCGCCCGCCACCAGCACCGCCAGGCCCTTCACCGGGGCGGGCGCGCCCGGGTCCTGCAGCAGGTTCAGCAGCGGGAACGCCAGTGCCACCACCAGCAGCGCGCCGGCCGTCATGACCGCGCGCCGCCCCACCCGGTCGCTGAGCGCGCCCGCCGGGATGATGGCCAGCGCGAAGCCCAGGTTGGCCACCACGGTGGCGATCAGCGCCTGCTGGAAGGTGGCGTTCAGCGCGCTCTGCAGGTACGACGGCATGACGACCAGGAACGTGTACCCGGCCGCCGACCAGCCCATCAGCCGTCCGACGCCGAGCGCGATGGCCCTGGCCACCTCGCCCGCCGACGGCTTCGGCACAGGCTCACCGGCCTGGACGCGCCGGAAGGTGGGCGTCTCCTCCAGCCGCAGCCGCAGCCAGAGCGCCACCGCGCCGAGCGGCAGCGCGAGCAGGAACGGGATGCGCCAGCCCCACGCCTTCAGATCGGGCTCGGACAGGACCGTGGCCAGCAGCGCCGCCGCGCCCGCGCCGCCGAGCAGCCCGAGCGCCACCGTGAACGACTGCCACGACCCGTACAGCCCGCGCCTGCCGCGCGGGGCGAACTCGGTCATGAGCGACACCGCGCCGCCGAACTCGCCACCCGCCGACAACCCCTGCAGGATCCGGACGAACGTGAGCAGCCACGGCGCCAGCGCCCCCAGCGTGGCGTAGGTCGGCAGCAGCCCGATCAGCGCGGTCGCCCCGGACATCAGCAGCACGACCACGATGAGCAGCGGCCGGCGGCCGATCCTGTCGCCGAGCCTGCCGAAGATCGCCGCGCCGAGCGGCCGGAAGAAGAACGCGAGCGCGAACGACGCGTACGTCTTGACCAGCCCCTCCAACGGCCCGGCGCCCGCCGGGGTGAAGAAGTTCGCCGCGATGATCGTGGCGAAGTAGCCGTAGACGCCGAATTCGTACCACTCGATGAAGTTGCCCACCGAGCCCGCCACCAGGGCTCGCCGGGACCGCAGGGGTTCGAGGTGCTGGGAGTCGTGAGCCGCTGCCGTCATGCGTGGTGCCTTCCGACCGTCACCGGGGATGACGACAAGCGTCATTGACCTCCCGAGTCATGTCAATGATTTTCATCGGTTCGCCGACAGGCTGGACGTCCACAGGATGAGATGGTCCGCGTCGTACGTCGTGGACCTGCCCAGCGCCACCACCTCCGAGCCCGACACCGCGACCGACGACAACCACTGCATCCCCGGCCCCGCCAGCCGGTCCTTGGTCAGCCCGGTGCGGTTCCACGTCAGGCCGTCCTGCGAGGTCCAGACCGCGCTGTCGCCGTCGCCAGGCTCGCCGTGCCAGCCCACCGCCACCAGGCCCTGCTCGGCGGCGGCCAGGTCGTGCACGGACGCCGCCCGCTCGGCCGGCAGCCACGCGGTCTTCCAGCTCTCGCCCTCGTCGTCGGAGACCGCGGCGAAGGCCCGGCGCGAGCCCGCCGACAGCGCCGTGCCGATCGCCACCAGCCTGCCCTGACGCTCGACCACCTGGCGCAACCCCGACGCGGTCGAGTCCGGCGGGTCCAGGCGCTCGCGGGCGCTCCAGTTCACGCCGTCGCCGGAGAACCAGATCACGCTCTTCTCCTGATCGCCGCCGCCCGAGCCGCCCACGGCCAGATATCCGTTCTCGATGGCGATCACGTCGTGGACGCGCACGCCCGCGCCGCCCTGGGGCAGCTTCTTCGCCCTGGTGAACTTGCGCAGGTCCGGGGTGAACCACAGGGCCGCGGCCGACGCGCCGGACGGGTCCTTGGACTCGCCGGCCAGCACGTAGCCCTTCTGGCCCGCGGCGACGGCGTGCACGCCCAGGTAGGGCTGGTCCCTGTCGCGCGCCAGGTCACCGGTGACCGGCACCTCCTTCCAGCTCTCGCCGTCGTCGGAGTAGACCAGCAGCGGGTCGGTGACGGCCGCGCTCGCCTCGGTGCTGCCCACCGCCAGCCAGCCGCGCCGGCCGTGCGCGACGTCGTCGAGCGTCTGACGGCCCGGGCCCTGGATGCTCATGGACTTCCAGCTCTTCCAGTCCTTGATCGTCCAGAGTCCGGCGTCCCCCGCGGCCGAGCCGACCGCGACGTACCTGCCCGCGTGGCTGGTCACCCGGTTCGTCTCGCGGGCGACGCGGGTCAGGCCCGCCACCTCGTTGAGCCGCACCCGGGACGCGTTGCCGCGCTGCGGCGCGGTCATCAGCACGAGCTGGTTGTCCACGTCCGAGGCGGCCTGGTCACCGCCGGCCAGCAGGGTGCCCGCGTCGTTGATCGCGAACCCGCGCAGCGTGGCGCCCGGCGGGTTCTCCAGGTCCACGCGCCGGTTCCAGGCGCGGCCGTCCGGGCTGGTCAGCACCGCGTACTTGCCCAGCGTCGACTGACTGATCGCGGCGATGCCCGACTTGTAGGAGATGACCGTCTCGATGCCCGGGCTCTGCTCGCTCAGCCCGACGATCGAACCGCACTGCGCCCACTCCGCGCCCGTGGGCGAGCAGTAGACGCGTACGTCGCCGGAGACCGTGCGCCGGCCCGTGGGCACCAGCACGAACTGCTTGGGCAGCACGGCCAGCGTCCCGATCCGCGGCGTCGCCTCGGGCAGGTACAGCGCGGTGACCTGCCAGGTGCGCCCGCCGTCCGCCGAGCGCAGCACCCGCGAGCCCTCGCCCTGCGACGGGCGGCCGACGGCCACCACCGTGTCCTGCCTGGCCACCACCGCGGCGAGTTCGAGCACCTCCAGGCCCCTGGTCTCGACGCGTTCCCAGGTCTCGCCGTCGTCGGAGCGCCAGGCCGCGGGACCGGTGCCGCCGTCCGGGCCCCTGGTACGGCCGACCGCGGCGAATCCCGAGCTCGTCCTGGCGATGTCGGCGATCGCGTCGCCCGGTCTGAACGCCGGTTCCGCCATCGGGACCGCCGTCCAGCCGAAGCCGTCCGTGCTGGTCCACAGGCCGCTCTCGCCGCCGATCGCCAGCCAGCGCCCGGCGCCGCCCACCACGCGCTGGACGGTGGGCGTGGTGGTGCCGGTGACCTGACCGAGCTTCCAGATCTTGCCGCCGTCGGCCGAGTACAGGAACAGCGGGCGCGGGGTGGGGTTGGTGATGTCGCTGCCCACGGCCACCACGGTCTTGCCCACCGCGACCATGTCGTTGAGCCGCTGGATCGCGCCCTCGCTGGCCGCGGGGACGGTGAACAGCTCGTCGCCGGAACGTCCGGTGCCGGCGTCCACGCGCAGCGCCGGGCCGCGCGGCGTCGCCCACTGCCACACCAGCACGCCCGCGGCCACGATCAGGGCGGCGACCAGGGACAGGACCACGGGGACCGCCCTGTTGCGCCGGCGCATCGGGCTCGACCTGCGGACGGCGGCCGGGGCCGGGCCGCGGTGGTGCCTGCCGCTGGAGCCGCCAGGGCGTGGCGGGCCGGAGGCGACCAGGAGGTCCGGGCGGGTGGGCCGGCCGCCAGGAGGTCTGCCGACCCGCCTGACCTCGCCGTCGTCCTGCGCGCCCGGTTCCTGGCCTGGTGTCTCTTGCTCGTGGGACGGTTCCGCGACCGGGTCCGTGGCCGGGTCCGTGCCTGCGTCGGCGGGTGTGTCGGCGGCCGGCCGGTTCTGGTAGGGGGCCAGGTGCCGGGGGACGCGCAGCGGCTGCGTGTGGTCGGGCGGGTCGTCCGTGACTGCGGTCTCCGGCGGCGCCTCGGCCGTGGGGGACGCCGCGAGGTGCGGGGAAGGTTCGGAAGGACTCCGCCGGGCCTCGTCAGGGGCCTCTCCGGGCTCCTGAGCGGGCTCCTGTCGGGCCGGGCCGGGCTCCTGGCCGGGTTCCGGGC
>NZ_JABCPZ010000326.1 GCF_013283785.1 Nonomuraea antri | reverse complement strand
GGGCGGCGGGCAGGCGCGGCAGCTCGTTCGTCGGCGGTCCGGCCGGCCCGGACGGGTCCAGGTCGCGGGTGTCCTGGGTGCCGCCGGGCGGCTTGCTGAACCAGCCAGACTCGGCCGTGGGGAGGACCGGCGGAAGCCCCTCCGCGGGCCGCCCGTAATCGGACGGCGGCCCGGACGGTGGCATCGGCGGCGCCATGGACGACCCGGACGAGTACGTGTGATCGGAGGTGAACCACGACGACGGCTCCGGCGCGGGCGGAATCCCGAACGAGGAGTCGAAAGCAGAGTCGAAGGAGGAGTCGAAGGACGGGTGGCCGAACGTCGGCAGCGAGGGCGTGGCCTGCATGGGGATGTGCACGGGCGGCGGCTCGTGCAGCGGCGGCGGCCCCGAGACCGGCAGCCCGGACGGGTCGAACCTGGGCCCAGGCACCATGGGCCCCGAGGACACCTGTCCCCCCGGCGCCGCGCCCGCGGGCAGGTCGCCGGGGACGGCGGTGAGCAGCGTCTCCGGCAGCAGCACCATGGCGGTCAGCCCGCCGATGTCCTGCCTGCGCAACTGCACCCGGACGTTGTGCCGCAGGGCGAGCCGGCCGACCACGAACAGCCCCATGCGGCGTGACACCGACACGTCGACCACCGGCGGGTTGGCCAGCCGCCAGTTGGCCTGGGCCAGTTCCTCGGGGTTCATGCCGATGCCGTTGTCGGTGACCGAGACCATCAGCCCGCCGCCGTCGATGCGGCTGCTGGCGATGACGACCTTGGTGTCCCTGGAGGAGAACGACACGGCGTTCTCGACCAGCTCGGCGAGCAGGTGCACCACGTCGGTGACGGCCTGTCCGGCGACGGCCACCTCGGACTGCACCTGGATACTGACCCGGTCGTAGCTCTCCACCTCGCCGAGCGCGGCCCGGACGATGTCCATCAGCTCGACCGGCTCGCTCCACTTGCGCGCGGCCTCCTGGCCGGCCAGGACCAGCAGGTTCTCGCTGTTGCGCCGCATGCGGGTGGCCAGGTGGTCGAGCTTGAACAGGTCGCCGAGCCTGCCGTCGTCGCGTTCGCCGCGCTCCAGCCGTTCGATCAGCGTGAGCTGGCGTTCGACCAGGGTCTGGCTGCGCCTGGACAGGTTGACGAACATGGCGTTGACGTTGGAGCGCAGCCGCGCCTCGTCACCGGCCAGCCGCACGGCCTCGCGGTGCACCTCGTCGAAGGCGCGCGCGACCTCGCCGACCTCGTCGCGCGAGAAGATCCCGATGGGCGGCACCTTCACGTCGGTCGCGCCGTCACGCGATTCGCGCAGGTGCTGCACGAACTCGGGCAGCCGGCGGCCGGCGATCTCCAGCGCCTCGCCGCGCAGCCGGCGCAGCGGCCGCACCAGCGACCTGGCCACGCCGGTGGTGATCAGCAGGACGGCCACCAGCAGCGCGAGCACCGCGCCCGCGATCACGTAGGCGCGCTGCTCCTCCTCCACGCTGAGCGCCTGGCTGCGCGCGACGATGTCGTCCGCCTGGCGCTGCTCCACCTTGCGCATGGCGCCGACGACGACGTCGGACGCCTCGAACCAGTCCTTGGCGTCTTCGCCCGGGCTCAGGTCGAGGTCGCGCAGCGGCAGGTTCCTGGTGGCCCTGATCAGTACCAGCTCGCGCAGCAGCAGCATGCGGTCGGACGGGCGGCCGTTCACGGTCTCGTCGAAGAGGCGCCGCTCCTCGGGGGTGCCCTCGGCGGCGAGGGTCCTGCGCTCGTTGGTCTCGCGTGACAGCTCGCCGAGGAAGCGCTTGAGCTGGTCCTGGTCGAACGCCCCCGCCTGCAGGACGACGGTGACCAGCGCCTGCTGCAGCGACAGGCTCTCCTTGGCCCGGGCGAGCGCGTCGAGCATGCGGGTCTGGCGGAACAGCTCGTCGTCGGAGCTGTCCTTGATCAGCTCGTTGTGCACGGAGAGCAGGTCGTTGATGATCGTGGTGTAGAGCTCGACGGCGGCGCCGGGCAGCAGGTCGGCCTGCATGGCCTGCTGGCGCAGCCCGGACAGGTCGGTCAGCCGGCCGAGCAGGTCCTCGATCTGGTCGGCGGTGCGGCCGCTGACCTCGCCGACGAGCTGGTCGGCCAGGGCACTCACCCGGTCGGCGGAGGCGTCGACCTGGTTCATGTGCGCGCGCACGCCGCCGACCCCGCCGCTCGGCCTGCCGCGCGCGATCCACCAGGACGTCCTGGCCCGCTCGCCGGAGACCAGGTGGGTCAGGTCCGCCACCTGCTGGGAGAGCTGGGCGAGACGGTTGGTGCGGGCGTAGTCGGCGGCCGCCCCGGTGGAGGCGAACACCTGGAACCCGCCCAGCAGCACGGCCGCCGCGGTCGGAATGAGGATGAGGGCGACGAGCCGGGCCCGGACCCGCCAATTACGCAGGCGCCAGTTGCCCTTGGTCGCCTGCCTCTGGCCCAACTCTGTACTCACCGAACGCAACCTCTCGCCCGAAAGCGGCGTATTTGAGGGGGCTGTGGCCCCTGGGGATATCAGCAAGTGTCGGCAATTGGAACACATCCCGTACAGGACAGCCAAACGAACATAACGCGACAAAAGTCGAGTTGTGTGACTCCTGGGAGGAAACCTGGAACTCCAACTCACCGAAAAATGCGGCGGGAAATAAACCCGTCACGCGATAAGTGTCCGATTATGGGCGATTGGTGCGTTCCAATCCCGTAACACCCGAGAAGCACGATGGTCTCTGGACGGTCACAGCGTTGAGATTCGCGCTATTCGCATCATATGTTGAGGCCCGTCAATCGAGGAGGCGATGTGACGGTTTCTCCCGACAGTGCGGCCATCAACGTCGAGAGGCTGTGGAAGATCTTCGGCCCTCGGGCGGAAAAGGTGCTGAACAGCGAGGACAAGCACCTCGACCCGGCCACGCTGAGAGAGAAGACCGGTTGCACCGCCGCCGTCCGAGACGTGAGCTTCGACGTGCGCCCCGGCGAGGTGTTCGTCGTCATGGGACTTTCCGGCAGCGGCAAGTCGACCCTCGTCCGCTGCCTGACCAGGCTCGTCGAACCCAGCGCCGGCGAGATCAGGATCGGCGGCGAGGACGTCGGCCGCGCCTCGCCGCACCGCTTGCGCGAGATCCGCCGGCATCAGGTCAGCATGGTCTTCCAGCACTTCGGCCTGCTGCCGCACCGCAAGGTCGTCGACAACGTCGCCTACGGCCTGGAGATCCAGGGCGTGGCCAAGTCGGCCAGGCACGCCAGGGCCGGCGAGATCCTCTCCCTGGTCGGGCTCGACGGCTACGCCGACGCCTATCCCGACCAGCTCTCCGGCGGCATGCAGCAACGCGTCGGCCTGGCCCGCGCGCTGGCCGTCGACCCGCAGGTGATGCTGTTCGACGAGCCGTTCAGCGCGCTCGACCCGCTGATCCGCCGCGACATGCAGGCCGAGGTGATCCGGCTGCACCGCGAAGTCGGCAAGACCATGGTGTTCATCACGCACGACCTGTCGGAGGCGCTCAAGCTGGGCGAGCGCATCGCCATCATGCGGGCGGGCGCGATCGTCCAGCTCGGCACGGCCGAGGAGCTGGTGGGCGCGCCGGCCGACGACTACGTGGCCGACTTCGTCCGCGACGTGCCGCGCGGCGACGTGCTGACGCTGCGCTGGATCAGCCGCGAGCCCGAGCCCGGCGAACGCCTCGACGGGCCCACGCTGCCCGCCGACACCGTCATCAGGGACGCCATCCCCGCCACCACCGCCTCCGCCCAGCCGATCAGGGTGGTGGACGGCGACGACCTGGTCGGCGTCGTGGACCGGGTGGACATCCTGAACGCCATGGCCGCCGCCCCCGCGACCGCCGCCACCGCCATGCCGAGCGAGAAGACCGTGGCGAACGGGAAGGCCCCGGCATGACCGCGCCCGCGGCGCCCGCGACCCCGGCGACGTCCGGCCCGGTGACGTCCGGCCCGGTGGCCTCGCCGCCGCGCGTGCGCCTGCCGCGCTGGGCGGTGCCCGCGGGCGTCGCGGTCGTGTTCGCGGCCAGCGCGCTGGCCTTCCACGGGACGGGAACGCTCCCGCACGACGATGAGGCATGGCAGTTCACCTCCATCACCGAGCTGCGTGAATGGATCGACGCCAACCGCAACTCCAACCCGCTGTTCCTGTACTTCATCAACTACCTGCGGCTGTTCGTCGAGGTCGTCTACGAGACGTTCGCCGCGGCGATGCAGGCCCTGGGCTGGCCCGGGCTGATCGGGGTCATGGGCGGCCTGGGCTGGCTGGCCGGGGGCTGGCGCGTCGGGCTGCTCGCGACGGCCGGGTTCGGCGCGTTCGCCGTGATGGGGCTGTGGGAGCCGAGCGTGCTGACGCTGGCCCTGGTCAGCACGGCGGTGCTGCTGTCGCTGGCGATCGGGATCCCGCTGGGCGTGTGGGCCGGGCGTTCACCGCGGCTGCACCGGGCCATCACGCCGGTGCTGGACATCATGCAGATCATGCCGACGTTCGCCTACCTGGCGCCGCTCGCGCTGTTCTTCCACATCGGCGCCCCGGCCGGGGCCGTGGCCACGATGATCTACTCGATCCCGCCCGCGATCCGCATCACCGCGCTGGCCATGCAGCAGGTCTCGCCGACCGCGGCAGAGGCGTCGGACTCGCTGGGCGCCACGCGCAGGCAGACCCTGCTCAAGGTCTATCTGCCGCTGGGCCGGGCCACGATCACGCTGGGGATCAACCAGACCATCATGATGGCGCTGTCGATGGTGGTGATCGCGAACCTGATCGCGGCGCCCGGCCTGGGCAGCAACATCCTGCGCGGGCTCACCCAGACCGACGTGGGCGTCATGCTCCCGGCCGGCCTGGCCATCGTCATCATGGCCATGGTGCTCGACCGCATCACCATGGCGGCCGCGGGCCGGCCAGGGCGCCGCGGGCTCGGCCCCGCCCGGTGGGCGCCGGCCGCCGGGCTGGCCGTGGCCGGGATCGGGTTGTCGTTCGTGCTGCCCGCCGCCTTCCCCGAGCAGTGGATCCTCCGCATGACCGCCCCGGTGAACGCGACGGTCAGGTGGGCCGAGCAGAGCTGGTACGGGTTCACCGAAGGGCTGAAGAACACCGTCTCCGCCGTCCTGCTCAACCCGTTGCAGGAACTGCTCACGCAGTCGCCGTGGTGGCTGGTCGGCGCGGCCGTGCTGGTGGTGGCCTGGTGGGCCAGCGGGGTGCGCCCTGCGCTGACCGCGGTCGCCTGCCTGGCCGGGCTCGGGCTGCTCGGGCTGTGGGAGCACAGCATGGAGACGCTCACCACGGTCCTGGTCGGCGTGCTCATCACCATGATCGTCGGCTTGGCGCTGGGGGTGGCCGCGGCCCGCTCGCCGCGTTTCTCGGCCGTGCAGCGCCCGGTGCTCGACGCCGCGCAGACGCTGCCCGCGTTCGTCTACCTGCTGCCCGCGCTGGCCCTGTTCGGCGCGACCAGGTTCACCGCCATCTTCGCCGCGATCATCTACGCGGTGCCGCCGGTGGTCAGGCTGGTCGAGGACGGGATCCGCGGCGTGCCCGCCACCGTGGTCGAGGCGGCCACGTCCGCCGGCTCCACCTCGCCGCAGCTGCTGTGGAAGGTGCAGCTCCCGGTGGCCAGGCGGGCCATCCTGCTGGCCGCCAACCAGGGGATCGTCATGACGCTGGCGATGGTGGTGGTCGGCGGTCTGGTCGGAGCCGGGGGGCTCGGCTACGACGTGGTGGCCGGCTTCTCCCAGAGCAGCGACTTCGGGCTGGGCTTCGCCGCCGGCCTGGCGACGGTCCTGCTCGGAATCATGCTCGACCGCATCACGCAGGGCGTCGACAAGCGCCCTTCCCCCCGAGTAAAAGGATGACCAACATGAAAGTTCGCCTGCTCGCAGGCCTGTTCGCGCTGGGACTCGCGGCCACCGCCTGCGGCGGGGCCACGGTGAACAGCGGCAGTGGCACCACCTCGACGGCCGTGCCACAGGGAACCGCGAGCGCGTCCGGCGGCGGCACCGTGAAGATCGCCATCAACAACTGGGTGGGTTACGAGGCCAGCGCGCACGTCGTGGCCTACCTGCTGAAGAACGAGCTGGGCTACACGGTCGAGCTGCCCGAGCTGAAGGAGGAGATCAGCTGGCAGGGCTTCGAGTCCGGCGCCGTCGACGTCATCATCGAGGACTGGGGACACCCGGACCTGGAGAAGAAGTACGTCGAGGAGAAGAAGGTCGCCCAGAACATCGGCCCGACCGGCAACAAGGGTGTGATCGGCTGGTACGTGCCCAAGTGGATGGCCGACAAGTACCCCGACATCACCGACTACAAGAACCTCAACAAGTACGCCGAGCTGTTCAAGACCTCCGAGTCCGGTGACAAGGGCCAGCTGCTCGACGGCGACCCCAGCTTCGTCAGCCACGACGCCGCCCTGGTCAAGAACCTCGACCTGAACTTCAAGGTCGTCTACTCGGGCAGTGAGGCCGCGCTGATCAAGGCCGCGGAGACCGCGCAGACGCAGAAGAAGGCGCTGCTGATGTACTTCTGGCAGCCGCACTGGCTGTTCAGCAAGGTCGAGCTGGCCCGGGTCAACCTGCCGCCGTTCAGCCAGAGCTGCGACGCCGACACCAAGAAGGTGGCCTGCGACTACCCCGAGTCCGACCTGAACAAGATCGTGAGCACCAAGTTCGCGACGACCGGCGGCAAGGCGTTCGAGCTGGTCAAGAACTTCACCTGGACCAACGAGGACCAGAACCAGGTCGCCAACGACATCACCAACGGCGGCTTGAGCCGCGAAGAGGCCGCCAAGAAGTGGGTCGAGGCCAACACCGCCAAGTGGCAGGCGTGGCTTCCCAAGTGATCCGTCCAGTTACCCCTTGACCGTGGTCCCCGGCCTCCGGGGGCCACGGCAGCGGAGAATCCCATGCGAACCAAGACGCTCACCGGGCCGCTGATCGCGGCCCTGCTCCTGACGGCCTGCTCGAGTGCGGAGCCCAAACCGCCCGCCGGGTCGAAGGGCACGGTGAACATCGACATCCACGCCTGGCTCGGGTACGAGGCGCAGGCGGCCGTGCTGGCCCACCTGCTCGAGAACGAGCTGGGTTACAAGGTGCGGACCCGGACGATGAAGGAGGACGAATCCTGGAAGGATTTCGAGACCGGCAAGGTCGACGTGATCGTGGAGAACTGGGGTCACGACAGCCTGAAGGAGGAGTACATCGAGCAGAAGAAGGTGGCTCTTTCCGCGGGTCTCACCGGTAACAAAGGCGTGATCGGCTGGTACGTGCCGGAGTGGATGGCCAAGCAATATCCGGACATCACCAACTGGCGCAACCTGAACAAGTACGCACACCTCTTCAGGACCGAAAAGACCGGAAATGCCGGACAAATCCTGGACGGCGACCCGACGTTCGTCACGAACGACGAAGCGCTCGTGAAGAATCTCCAGCTCAATTACCAGGTCGTCTACTCCGGCAGCGAGGACGCGCTCATCAAGGCCGCCCAACGCGCGACCGAAAAACGGACGCCGTTGCTGATGTATTTCTACGAGCCGCAATGGTTGTTCACCAAGGTCAAACTGGTCAAGATCAACCTGCCGCCGTACGCCGTGGGCTGCATGGACGGCCCCAAGGCCAGGTGCGACTACCCGCCGTACCTGCTGGACAAGATCGTCAGCCGGAAGTTCGCCGAGACCGGCGGCAAGGCCTACGAGCTGGTCAGGAACTTCACCTGGACCAACGACAACCAGAACGCCGTGGCCAGCGACATCATCAACAAGAAGATGAACGCCCGCGAGGCCGCCAAGCGCTGGGTGGACCAGAACAAGATCGTATGGAAGGACTGGATTCCCCGGTGAGCTTCGACTACGTCATCGTGGGCGGCGGATCGGCCGGTTGCGCCCTGGCCAACCGGCTGAGCGCCGATCCCTCGGTGTCCGTGCTGGTGCTGGAGGCGGGCCGGCCCGACTACCTGTGGGACGTGTTCATCCACATGCCGGCCGCGCTGATGTTCCCGATCGGCAGCCGCTTCTACGACTGGAAGTACGAGTCCGAGCCCGAGCCGCACATGAACGACCGGCGCGTCTACCACGCCCGCGGCAAGGTCCTGGGCGGTTCGAGCAGCATCAACGGCATGATCTTCCAGCGCGGCAACCCGCTCGACTACGAGCGCTGGGCCGCCGATCCCGGCATGAAGCACTGGGACTACGCGCACTGCCTGCCGTACTTCAAGCGGATGGAACGCTGCCTGGCCGATCCTGGCTCGGACTTCCGCGGCGGCGAGGGGCCGCTCACACTGGAGCGCGGCCCGGCGCGCGGGCCCCTGTTCGAGGCGTTCTTCGCGGCCGTCCAGCAGGCCGGGCACCCGCTCACCGACGACGTGAACGGCTACCGTCAGGAGGGTTTCGCGGCCTTCGACCGCAACATCCACCGCGGCCGCCGGCTCAGCGCCGCCCGCGCGTACCTGCATCCCGTACGCCACCGCCGCAACCTCACGATCAGGACGCGGGCGTTCGTCGACCGGATCGTCTTCGACGGCACCCGCGCGGTCGGCGTGATGTGCGGCGGCGAGCGCATCGACGCCGGCGAGGTCATCCTGTGCGGCGGCGCGATCAACTCACCCCAGCTGCTCCAGGTCTCCGGCGTGGGCCCGAGCGCCCTGCTGGAGCCGCTGGGCGTGCCGGTGGTGCACGACCTGCCCGGCGTGGGCGAGAACCTGCAGGACCACCTGGAGGTCTACGTCCAGCACGCCTGCCTGCGGCCGGTCTCGCAGCAGCCGTCGCTGGCGATGTGGCGGCGGCCGTTCATCGGGGCGAACTGGCTGTTCCTGCGCGGCGGACCGGGCGCGACCAACCACTTCGAGGCGGGCGGGTTCATCCGTTCCAACGACGACGTGGCGTACCCGAACCTGATGTTCCACTTCCTGCCGATCGCGGTGCGCTACGACGGCTCCGCCCCCGCCGGCGGCCACGGCTACCAGGTGCACATCGGGCCCATGTACTCCGACGCCAGGGGCTCGGTCCGCATCACCTCGGCCGACCCGCGGCGCAAGCCCGCGCTGCGCTTCAACTACCTGTCCACCGAGCAGGACCGCCGCGAGTGGGTGGAGGCGATCAGGCACGCCAGGAACATCCTGGCCCAGCCCGCCTGGGACGGCCTGAACGGCGGCGAGATCTCCCCCGGCCCCGGGGTCGAGACCGACGAGGAGATCCTGGCCTGGGTCGCCAAGGACGGCGAGACCGCGCTGCACCCCTCCTGCACCTGCAGGATGGGCACCGACGACATGTCGGTCGTGGACCCGGAGACCCTGCGCGTGCACGGCCTCGACGGGCTGCGGGTGGTGGACGCCTCGATCATGCCGTACGTGACCAACGGCAACATCTACGCCCCGGTCATGATGCTCGCCGAGAAGTCCGCCGACCTCATACTGGGCAACACCCCGCTCCCCCCGGAGCCCCTCGCCTTCCACCGCCACCGCCCCTGACGACCCCCGGGGGTCAGCGGTCGAGGCGCCGGTACAGGC
>NZ_JABCPZ010000325.1 GCF_013283785.1 Nonomuraea antri | reverse complement strand
CCACCCCAGCCGCCGCCTCCGCTTCCGGCGCGCGTTCGGTGCTCAACGTCGCGCATCGCGGCGCGTCCGCGTACGCGCCGGAGAACACGATCGCCGCGTTCAAGCTGGCCGCCGAGCAGCGCGCCGACCTGTTCGAGCTGGACGTGCAGGAGACCGCGGACCACAAGCTCATCCTGATGCACGACACGACGCTGACCCGCACCACCGACGCCGAGCGCGTCTTCCCCGGCCGGGCGCCGTGGAGCGTGGGCTCGTTCACGCTGGCCGAGATCCGCGAGCTGACCGCCGGCTCCTGGTACGGCCGGACGTTCCGCGGCGAATCGGTGCCCACGCTCGGCGAGGCCCTGGACGCCATGAGCGGGCGCGGGCTCGGCCTGCTGCTGGAGATCAAGGCCCCGCACCTGTACCCGGGCATCGAGGCCCGGGTGGCCGCCGAGCTGCGACGCCATCCCGAGTGGTTGTCGCCGGGGCGGCTGACGGTGGAGTCCTTCGACTGGAACGCGATGCGCGCGTTCCACGCCGAACTGCCGCGGACGCCCATCGGCCTGCTCGGCACCCCACCGGCCGGCCGGCTGCCCGAGCTGGCCGCGTTCGCCGCGCAGATCAACCCGCCGTACACGGCGCTCACCGCGGCCTACGTCCGCCGGGTGCACCGGCACGGGATGCGGGTGCTCACCTGGACGACCGACGACCCGGCCACCATGCGCCGCATGATCTCGTACGGCGTGGACGGCATCATCACCAACAAACCGGACGTCCTGCGGAGCGTGCTCTCGTCCTGACCGGCGGCGGAAAACCAGTCGGCAGGCTTACCCGCTGATCATTAGCCTGGTTCGCCATGGACACCTTGCTCAACGTCGTCGACGTGGAAGCCACCTGCTGGGCGGGGCAACCGCCGGCGGGCCAGGTCAACGAGATCATCGAGATCGGGCTGACCGTGGTGGACCTGGCGGCGGGCACCCGGGTGGCCAGGCATCGGCTGCTGGTGCGTCCGGCGCGGTCGCGGGTGAGCCCGTTCTGCACCGAGCTGACCGGCCTGACCCAGGACGAGGTCGACACCGGCGTCCCGTTCGCCGAGGCGTGCGCGATCCTCGAGAAGGAGCACGCGGCGCGGCGGCGCACCTGGGCCAGCTGGGGTGACTACGACCGCAAGCAGTTCGACCGGCAGTGCTCGGCCGGGCAGGCGCGTTACCCGTTCGGGCGGCGGCACGTCAACGCCAAGCAGGTCTTCTCCGAGGCGCACGGGCTGAGCAGGCGGCTCGGCATGAGCCAGGCGCTGCAGCACGCGGGGCTCCCGCTGGAGGGCCGGCACCACAGCGGCGCGGACGACGCCTGGAACATCGCCACACTCGTCCTGCTGCTCGCCGGGCGCGGCGACTGGCCGGCGGCGGGCTGAACGAGCGTTCGTCGGCGGGCCGATCGGATCCCGGCGGCGCGGGGCGCCCGTCGGCGGGATGCGGACGGCGGATGTCAAGGCTGGTGTTCTTCCTGAACTTTTAGGAAACTTTCCTAAAAGAAGGGAGCCCCCCAGTGACACGACGACGATCTGTCTTAGCCGCCCTCGCGGCCGCGGCGCTCGGCGCCCTGGCCATGGTCGTCCCCGCGGCCACCGCCTCGGCCGCCGACTGCGCCACCGCCTGGAGCGCCACCTCGGTCTACACCGGCGGCGCCACCGTCTCCTACAGCGGCCACAACTGGTCGGCCAAGTGGTGGACGCAGAACGAACGGCCGGGCACCGCGGCCGTCTGGGCCGACAAGGGCACCTGCGGCGGCGACACCGAACCCCCGAAGACCTGCGACTACCCCAACTGGGTCGCCGGCACCACCTATACGGCGGGCACGATCGTCCGCTACACCAACGGCCAGTACTACCGGGCCGAGCACGACAACCCGGGCTACGACCCGACGATCAGCACCTGGTACTGGGAGCCGTACGCGTGCACGGGCCCCACGCCCACCCCGACGACCACGACCACGCCGCCGACCGGCGGGTTCGTGGTCAGCCAGGCCCAGTTCGAGCAGATGTTCCCGAACCGGAACCCGTTCTACACCTACAGCGGCCTGACCGCGGCGCTGTCCGCCTACCCGGCCTTCGCCAACACCGGCAGCGACACGGTCAAGCGGCAGGAGGCGGCGGCGTTCCTGGCCAACGTCAGCCACGAGACCGGCGGCCTGGTGCACATCGTCGAGCAGAACACCTCGAACTACCCGCACTACTGCGACGCCCGGCAACCGTACGGCTGCCCCGCCGGGCAGGCGGCCTACTACGGCCGCGGCCCGATCCAGCTGAGCTGGAACTACAACTACAAGGCGGCCGGTGACGCGCTCGGCATCGACCTGCTGCGCAACCCGTCCCTGGTGCAGAACGACGCCGCGGTGGCCTGGAAGACGGCCCTGTGGTACTGGAACACGCAGAACGGTCCCGGCACCATGACCCCGCACAACGCCATGGTCAACGGCCACGGCTTCGGCGAGACGATCCGCAGCATCAACGGCGCGCTGGAGTGCAACGGCGGCAACCCGGCACAGGTGCAGAGCCGGATCAACAACTACCAGCGATTCGTGCAGATCCTGGGCACCACCCCGGGCGCCAACCTGAGCTGCTGACCGCGTCCGGACATACCAACCATCCATCAACGGGCCGCTATGCGGCCCCTCACCTGCCCCTCCGGGCTCGGGGTACGTTTACGCGGCGGCATGCTCCCCTTGACTGACCCCGTCAATCCTGCGATGCAGGAGGTACCCCAGCCCGGAGGCACCATCATGCGCGCCCGACGAATCGCTGCCGCGCCGTTGACCGCGATCCTGCTCATCACGGCCGCACCCGCGGCCCCCGCCCAGGCGGTACCCACGGCCCCCGTTCAGGCCGGAGCCATGTCCACGGCCTCCGCCCAGGCAGAGGTCACGCGCACGGCCTCCGCCGAGGGGGCCGGGCAGGCCGACATCGACTTCACCCGTCCCGAGCTCGTGGCCGGTGGCCTGCAGATCCCGTGGGGGCTGGCGTTCCTGCCCGACGGCAGCGCGCTGGTCTCGGAGCGCAACACCGCACGCATCGTCCAGGTACGCCCGGGGGCGACGCCCGTCGAGGTGGCCAGGGTTCCCGGGGTGTCGCCGGCCGGCGAGGGCGGGCTGCTCGGCATCGCCGTCTCACCGTCCTACGCCCAGGACGGCTACGTCTACGCCTACTTCACCGCCGCCGCCGACAACCGCATCGTCAGGTTCACACTGGCCGCGCCCGGCACGCCGCAGGTGATCAGGTCGGGCATCCCCAAGTCGAGCATCCACAACGGCGGCCGCCTCGCCTTCGGCCCGGACGGCATGCTGTACGCCAGCACCGGCGACGCGAACGTCAGCGGCAACTCCCAGAACCCGCAGAGCCTCGGCGGCAAGATCCTGCGCATGCGCCCGGACGGCAGCGTGCCGCCCGACAACCCGACCGCCGGTTCGCTCGTCTACAGCCTCGGCCACCGCAACGTGCAGGGCCTGGCCTGGGACGCCCGCGGCCTCATGTACGCCACCGAGTTCGGCCAGAACACCTGGGACGAGGTCAACCACATCGTGGCGGGCGGCAACTACGGCTGGCCCGTCGTGGAAGGCCGCGGCAGCGACCCGCGCTACCGCAACCCGATCGTCGTGTGGACCACGGCCGAGTCCTCGCCCAGCGGCGCCGCCGTGGCCGGCGACACGCTGTTCGCCGCCGCGCTGCGCGGCACCCGGCTGTGGCGCGTCCCGCTGGACGGCCAGGGCGGCGCGGGCACGCCGGACGCCGTCCTGCAGAACGCCTACGGCAGGCTGCGCCACGTCGCGCTCGCCCCCGACGGCCACCTGTGGATCATGACCAGCAACCGCGACGGCCGCGGCACACCCGGCCCGCAGGACGACCGCGTCGTACGGTTCCCACCGGCCGGCGGCGACCCCGGCGAGACCGTGTTCGCCGACGACTTCGAGACCGACAAGGGCTGGACCGTCAACCCGGCGGGCACCGACACCGCCACCGCCGGCCGCTGGGAGCGCGGCGATCCCGACCCGACCACGTACAACGGCGTCCCGCTGCAGCTCGGCAGCACAGTGAGCGGCACGAACGACCTGGTGACCGGCCGCGCGGGCGGCGGCCCCGGCGACGCCGACGTGGACGGCGGCCTCACCACGATCAGGTCGCCGCAGATCGCCCTGCCTGCCGGGACCTCGCTCACGCTGTCGTTCTCCTACTACCTGGCCCACCTGAACAACGCCGGCAGCACCGACTACCTCAGGGTCAGGGCCGGCACGACCGTGCTGTTCCAGCGGCTGGGCTCGGCGGCGAACACCGGCGCGGCGTGGCAACGGGCCACGGCCGACCTGTCGGCGTTCGCCGGGCAGACCGTCCGGCTGGAGATCCAGGCGGCGGACGCGGGCACGGGGAGCTTGATCGAGGCCGCCGTGGACGACGTCACGATCACCAGGAACCAACCGACGTCATGACCCGGCACGGCCGACGTCCTGACCGGCACAATCACCGTGACCGGCAGAACCACCGCAACCGGCACAACCGTCGCGACCAGGCCGGCCATCACGACCAGGCCGGCCGTCGCAACCAGGCCGGCCATCACGATCGGTGCAGCCGTCGCGATCGGTGCAGCCGTCACGATCGGTGCAGCCGTCACGATCACGCCAGCCAGACGGCGTTGCGCCGGTGGCGAGCGGGAGTGACGTCGAAGTCGTCCCCCGCGTCGGGCGGCATGGCGGAGGTGTCGACGGTGTTCGCGGTGCGGCGGATCGCTTCGAGCCTGAGCCGCAGGCGCTGCCGCGCCCTGCGCTCCTCGACGGCGGCCCGCCGCGCCACCCACCGGTCGCGCCGATCGGCCCTGGCCCAGTCGTAGACCGCGACCCGCCGACGAACGAGTTCCGGACGCGGCCGATCACCGAATCGCCGCAGGCAGGCGGCACTGTAACGGAGATCGAAAAGCGTCACGGATCGCCATGGGGTGCCCAGGTCGGCTCCTGGTACAACCGGACGATCGAGGTGATGGGCAGTGCGGGACATACGGCTCCCTGGGTAGCACCGCCAGGTATCTCCTGGCGCGCTACTTGAAGCCGGCCGGTCCCGTTGATCTCCACACCGCCATGCCGGGACCCTAGCACCGCGAACGCCGCCATCCCCAGCCCCGTAGACGCGGAAGGGGACCTGGACCGCAGCCCAGATCCCCTCCTGATCACGTGCGGCACGTCAGCGAAGCCGCCCCGGTCACCACCCGAGCGGTCTCGCGTCGCCGTCCCGCGTCAGCTGCAGCCGCTGGTCGAGCCGCAGCCCTCGCAGACGTAGCAGCTACCCGCGGGACGCATCTTCGTGCCGCAGGTCATGCAGAGCGGCGCGTCGGCGGTGAAGCGCTGGTGGCTCTCCAGCGTCAGCTCCTTGACCGGCTGCTCCTGCTTGGGCGCGGCCTCGATCGGCGCGGACTGGGCCAGCGCCTCGCGGTCGACGGCCTCCTGCAGCGCCGCCGGGTCCTCGCCGCGCTGCTGCGCCGCCCGCTCGGCCGCCGAGAAGATGCCCAGCGCGGCGCGCTCGTCGTACGGCAGGTGGTCGAGCGCCAGCCTGCGGAAGATGTAGTCCATCACGGACGTCGCCATCCGGATGTCCGGGTCGTCCGTCATGCCGGCCGGCTCGAAGCGCATGTTGACGAACTTGCTCATGTACGTCTCCAGCGGCACCCCGTACTGGAGGCCGATGGAGATCGCCACCGAGAAGGCGTCCATGACGCCCGCCAGCGTCGAGCCCTGCTTGGACATCTTGAGGAAGACCTCGCCGAGCCCGTCGTCCGGGTAGGACGAGGCGGTCATGTAGCCCTTGGCGCCGCCCACGGTGAAGCGGGTGGTCATGCTGGGCCGCTGGTTCGGCATGCGCCGCCTGGTCGGCCGGTTGACCTCGATGACCTTGACCTCGGGCTCGGCGGACTCGTCCTTCTTGGCCTCGTCCTTCTTGGTGCCGCCGGCCGACAGGGGCTGGCCGACCTTGCAGTTGTCGCGGTAGACGGCCAGGGCCTTGAGTCCGAGCTTCCAGCCCTCCAGGTAGACCTGCTCGATGTCGTCGATCGTGGCCGACTCGGGCAGGTTGACCGTCTTGGAGATCGCGCCGGACAGGAACGGCTGCGTGGCCGCCATCATCCGCACGTGGCCCATCGGGGCGATGGCCCGCTCGCCCATCGCGCAGTCGAACACCTCGTAGTGCTCCTTGCGCAGGCCGGGGGCGTCGACGACGTGGCCGTGCTCGGCGATGTACTCGACGACGGCCTCGATCGACTCCTGCTGGTAGCCGAGCTGCCTGAGCGCGCGCGGGATCGTCTGGTTGACGATCTGCATGGAGCCACCGCCGACCAGCTTCTTGAACTTGACCAGCGCCAGGTCGGGCTCGATGCCGGTGGTGTCGCAGTCCATCATCAGGCCGATGGTGCCCGTCGGGGCGAGCAGGCTGGCCTGGGCGTTGCGGTAGCCGTTCTTCTCGCCGACCTTCAGGCACTCCGACCACTGGCGCGACGCCTCGGCGTGGATCTTGGAGTCCATCGCGCCGATCGTGCGCAGGTTGTCGTTGGCCGCGGCGTGCTTGCGCATGACGCGCTTGTGCGGCTCGGCGTTGCGGGCGTACCCGTCGTAGGCGCCGACCACCCCGGCCAGCTCGGCGCTGCGCCGGTAGGACACACCGGTCATCAGGGACGTGATCGCGCCCGCCACGGCGCGGCCGCCGTCGGAGTCGTAGGCGTGACCGGTGGCCATGAGCAGCGCGCCCAGGTTGGCGTAGCCGATGCCGAGCTGACGGTAGGCCCGCGTGGTCTCGCCGATCTTCTCGGTCGGGAAGTCGGCGAACGAGATCGAGATGTCCATCGCGGTGATGATCAGCTCGGTCAGCTTGACGAAGTTCTGGATGTCGAAGGAGTTGTCGTCCTTCAGGAACTTCAGCAGGTTGATGCTGGCCAGGTTGCACGAGGAGTTGTCGAGGTGGACGTACTCCGAGCACGGGTTGCTGGCGGTGATGCGGCCGGTCTCCGGCGTGGTGTGCCAGTCGTTGATCGTGTCGTCGTACTGCACGCCGGGGTCGGCGCACTCCCAGGCCGCCTTGGCCATCTTGCGGAACAGGTCTTTCGCGTCGATCTTCTCGATGACCTCGCCGGTCAGGCGGGCGCGCAGGCCGAACTGCTCGCCCTTCTCCACCGCCCGCATGAACTCGTCGGAGACGCGCACCGAGTTGTTGGCGTTCTGGTACTGGACGGAGACGATGTCCTTGCCGCCCAGGTCCATGTCGAAGCCGGCGTCACGCAGCGCGCGGACCTTGTCCTCCTCGCGCGCCTTGGTCTCGATGAACTCCTCGATGTCGGGGTGGTCGACGTCGAGGACGACCATCTTGGCCGCCCTGCGGGTGGCGCCGCCCGACTTGATCGTGCCCGCGGAGGCGTCCGCGCCCCGCATGAACGACACCGGCCCGCTGGCCGTGCCACCGCTCGACAGCAGCTCCTTGGACGACCGGATGCGGGACAGGTTGACCCCGGACCCCGAACCGCCCTTGAAGATCACGCCCTCTTCCTTGTACCACTCCAGGATCGACTCCATCTGGTCGTCCACGGAGAGGATGAAACACGCGCTGACCTGCTGCGGCGACTGGGTTCCCACATTGAACCAGACCGGCGAGTTGAACGCGAAGACCTGGTGCGCCAGAGCGTGCTTGAGCTCGTGGTCGAAGATCTCGGCGTCCTCTTCGGTGGCGAAGTAGCCGTGCTCCAGGCCCGTCCTGGTATACACCCCGACGACCCGGTCGATCAGCTGCTTCAAACTCCACTCACGCTGCGGCGTACCCACCGCGCCGCGGAAGTACTTGGTGGTCACGATGTTCGCGGCGTTGACCGACCAGAACTCGGGGAACTCCACGCCGCGCTGCTCGAAGTTGATCGAGCCGTCGCGCCAGTTCGTCATGACGACGTCGCGGCGCTCCCACTGAATCTCGTCATACGGGTGCACACCGGGCTTGGTGAAGATCCGCTTCATCTTCAGACCCTTGCGCGGCCGCTTGCCCCCGCGCGCCACCGAACCGCTCGCCGTCTCCGTCATGACTCCCCCTTCTCCGCCTTCAACTGTTGAATCTCGGCCTCGAAGTCCGCCAGGCTCTCGAAACCGCGATATACCGATGCGAAACGCAGGTACGCCACCTCGTCCAGCTCCCGCAGCGGGCCCAGAATCGCCAGACCCACCTCGTTGGAGGGGATCTCCGCCGCACCCTTGGCTCTGATGGCCTCTTCCACCCGCTGTCCGAGCTGCGCCAGCGAGTCTTCACTCACCGGCCGGCCCTGGCACGCCCGCCGTACGCCCGCCACGACCTTGTCCCGCGAGAACGGCTCTGTGACGCCGCTGCGCTTGCTCACCATGAGCAGTACGGTCTCCTGCGTGGTGAACCTGCGCCCGCACTCAGGACAGGTACGGCGACGCCTGATGGCCGCGCCGTCGTCCGTGGAACGGCTGTCGATGACCCTGGTGTCAGGGTGGCGACAGAACGGACAATGCACGCTTTCGCCTCCTCGACCCGCGGCCACCACCACGCTCGCCGCGGACGCTCGCGCACGCACCACGACAACCCATGGTGCGGTCACGTAAACACAAGTTGTGGTGAACCGACATCGGTGTAACTACTAGATGTTGTGGTCCAACCGTAGAAGCGCGCGACCATGAACGCAAGTTGAGCGGAGCGGCCACACTGAAGTCGCTGATCAGCCCGGCATCGGGGGTTGGCGTTGGGCGTGTCGTCTCCTCGGGCACCTCGTCCGGCACCCACAGGAGCACCACCGACCCCACCCGGCCAACGACCACCCTCGCCAACAAACCTCACAACGGTACCCGACCTCCCACCCCAGCTCAGCCGTCCGGGCGAGGCTGCTGCGGCGGGCTCCGGACCTGAAGTTCGGACTGGAACCGGAACCCCCCGCACGGCCGGGCACATCCCACTGAGCACCCGTGAGAAACGGGCGATCCACACGCACTCAACGGTGACGCCAACGACGGCGAGCAACCACAGCAAGCCCCCAACCGGCCGAATCACCACGTAGCGGAGGCACACGCAACAGAGGCACCCGCAAGGTGACGGGTGACGGGCCGGCGTCATGACAGGCAGGGTCGCGACAGAGGCAGAGGTCTTGGCAGGCACAGGTCTCGGCAGGCGCGGATCGTGAAGGCGCGGGCCTTAGAAGCACGGGCCTAGGAGGCGCGGGTCTTGGAAGCGCGGGCCTTAGAAGCGCGGGCCTTAGAAGCGCAGGCCTAGGAGGCGCAGGCCTAGGAGGCGCGGGTCTTAAAAGCGCGGGTCTTAAAAGCGCGGGCCTTAGAAGCGCAGGCCTAGGAGGCGCGGGTCTTGGAAGCGCAGGTCGTGACAGGCGGGAGCGGAGGGCGTGGTCCGGTACAAGGCTGCCGCGGAGACATCGCGGGACCGCAGCGAAGCCGCCGGGCCATCACAGGGCCGTGGCGGAGGGCTATGGCGCTGTCTCTTATACACA
>NZ_JABCPZ010000324.1 GCF_013283785.1 Nonomuraea antri | reverse complement strand
GGGGACTACCGCCCCCCTCGCGCTCCCCCGGCCCGTCACCGGCTGGGGTGAGGGGACAACCGTTCACCACCATCTGGCTCGCCGGAAAGGGGAGCCGAGCTGCTCGCCGGTCGGAGATCATAAGCCGGGCCGCGGGAGAGGATTCGGGGTTCCGCCCGAGGCATCGAGACGCCGTCGACATCGCCGATCCCGAACAGCAGCAACCTGAACTGCTACTGCATCGGCATCGGTGAGAGCGGGACCGCCCACCGGCTCCGGCACAGGGGCGACTCGATGCCGGTGAGAGGCTCAGAGCTGCCGGGGCCTGCCATCGCCCAGGACAGCCCACACGTTTCGGCGTCCGGTTCCGGTCGTACAGGTCCCCCATGAGTCCGAGTAGTCGGCCACGATCGCCAGACCCCTCCCTGTCTCCTCGATGGAGTCACGCCACCCAGGCCGGGGCAGCGGGCACCGCCCGAGAGTGCCGGGGTCGATGACTTCGACGAGGAAGAACGACTCGCCGACGCTGAGCCGCAACATGAGCGACGTACGTCCCGGACCACACGTCGGGTGGATGACGGCGTTGCTGAGCAGTTCGCCGGCGACCTGGAGGACGTCCGGCAGCAGCGGATCATCCTTGCCGACCCAGGCCGTCAAGGCGCGTCTTCCTCGCCCCGGCGCTCTTGCGTCGCGACGCAGCATGATGGCCCGAACCTGCCCTACCTCCTTCGGAGGGTGGGACTCCACGACCGGGACTGGCTTGGATGGAACAGACGCGGATCGCGTTGACACGGATATCACCGACCGTCTCGGGGGTTCAGCCTCGAGTCCACAAGATCACTGGTCCGGTGAACCCGAGTTCTTCCAGTTGTTTGGAGACGCTCCCCAGCCTGGCGGGCGATGACTACTCTTTGTAGTTAACGGGCGACACACTTGCTCCACGTATCTCGTCCACACGTGTAGGTGTACTTGTGAACAAGCAGGGATGGTGCGTCGATGGGCGCGAGCGAACTCGACCCGAGAGCCAGCCCCCTCGCTCTCTTCGGGGCCGAGTTGAGAAGATTGCGGGACAAGAAGGGCGTGACTCAAGAAGAGATCGCGACCTACACCCACGTCAGCAAGAGCCTCGTCAGCCAGATCGAGAACGCCAGACGCACTCCCCAATGGGACTTCACGGAGCAGGTCGAGCAGCTTCTCGGCCTGAAAGGCGAGCTGTTGCGTCTGCTGCCCTTGGTGATCAAGGCCGGGCCGACCTGGTTCCGCCAGTGGCCCAGGATCGAGGCCGGGGCTCATAACCTGCGCACCTGGCAGCCGCTCGTCATACCCGGGCTGCTGCAGACACGCGCCTACGCTCACGCCGTCCTGAGCGGGCAACCGGGGATCAGCAAGGAACGCGTCGATGAGGCGACCGAGGCACGGATGGCCAGACAGGTGGTGTTCGAACGGCCGGAGCCACCGATGTATGCGGCCGTCATCGACGAGGGGGTCCTCCAACGGCCCATCGGCGGAGCCGAGGTGATGCGCGAGCAATTGGGCCGCCTTCTCGAACTGCTGACACATCCCTGCATCACCGTGCAGATCGTCCCCGTGGCGGCCGTGCCGACGATCGGCCTGCTGGGCGGCTTCGTGATCGCCCAGCTTTCCCAGGGGCCGGACACCGTGTATCTGGATTCCGCGGCCGACGGCGAGGTGACCGATCGGCAGGACAAAGTGCGTACGGTTAGTCTCAGATTCGACGCCATCCGGTCATATGCCCGGCCGGTCAATGAGACCGAGGCCGCGATACGGGAGAAGATGGTGATGTATGAACCAGTATGACGAGCCGGTCGCTGAGCTGGAGACAGCGGCTTGGCGCAAGTCCTCCTACAGCGGCGCGAACGGCGGCGACTGCATCGAGGTGGCTGCTCTCAGTGGAGATCGTGTCGGCATCCGCGACACCGAACAGCCGGGCGTGGAGCCGTGGGTCGTGCGTGGCAGTGTCTTTCGTGCCTTCGTCGCGGCTGCCAAGGACGGCGAGTTCGACTTCTGACCGTGAAGCAATTGGTCAGGAGAACGTCCAGGTCAGGTGGGAGAGGGCGGTGGTGGCGTAGTGGCGGGGGCCGGTGCTGAGGCCGTAGGCCAGGTCTTCGATCAGTGCGCATCTGGCGTAGAAGATCGCCCGTTCCCGGTCCATCTCGTCGAAGTCGTGGTCGTAGTGTGACAACACCAGCTCGAAGACCTCGGGTCCGAGGTCGCGGTAGATGAGGCCGAAGTCGCCGGCCGGGTCGGTGACGGCGGCGTCCGTCCAGTCGATGACGCCGGTGATCACGCTGGTCTCCGCGTCGGCGAGCAGGTGTTCGCTGCCCAGGTCGTTGTGGCACAGGCGCAGCGTCTTGGGCTCGGGCGGGGCCGGGGCGCGCAGGAAGCCCTCCACCAGGGGGCGCTGGTCCTCGGGGACGTGCTGCTCGACGTCGCGATAGTCCAGTTCGGCGTCGCGCAGCAGGTTCGGCGGCGGGTAGAGGTCGAGCGGGGCGAGCGGTCGCACGCGCTCGGCCGGGGCGGCGTGCAACTCCGTGAGGAAGCGGCCGAGCGGTTCCGCCAGGCGCTCCGGGTCGCGTGTGGGCTCCTCGTTGAGCGGGCGGCCGGGGAGCAGGCGGTAGGCGATCGCGCCTGCGTCCGGGTCGGCGGCGACCACCTCGGGCACCGGCAGCGTGACCAGTTCCCGTACGACGGCCAGCAGTTCGACCTCACGGCGCGTGACGCCCGGGTCGGCGGCCTTGGCGTAGCGCACGACCAGTTCGTCGTTGACGGTGTAGACCGCGTTGTCCAGGCCATGGCCGAACGGCACGATGCGACGCACCTCGTAGTCGGGGAGGTGCCGGGACAGCAGCGCGCGGACGTCGCCGATCACATTCGGAGCCTAAGCCTGGTACGGGCCATCCTGCGAGCTTTTGCGGTATCCGGATCGTGCCCATATCTGCGACCCCACGCCCTGCGACCGGCTGCCCTGCCGGCCGCCCGCCTTTCCGGTCGGCGGCCCTGCCGGTTTCGCGATGCGGCTGCGCATAGCGAACGCATCGCGGGTCTATCGACTGTGGCTCGCAAGATGGGACCACGAGCGAGCACCGCGAAAGCGAGCGAGCGAGTACCGGTCAGGAAGTACCAGCTGAAGGAGTGTCCCCGATGTCCACTGTCGCCACCGTTGTCACCGTCCTCGCCGCCCTCTGGGTGGGTTTCTCCGCCTTCTCCCTGCTGCGGCGCGCCGAATGGGTCGTGCAGCCGCTGACCACCTACGGCGTTCCCAGTTCGTGGTGGACCTGGCTCGGCGCGGCCAAGGCGGCGGGCGCCATGGGTCTGCTGGTCGGGTTGTTCGTGCCGGTCATCGGCGTGCTGGCGGGGATCGGGCTGGTGGTGTACTTCGCCGGGGCGGTCGTCACCGTGCTGCGGGCCCGTTCGTACGCCACGGTGGTCTACCCGCTGCTGTACCTGGGCCCGGTGATCGCCGCCCTGGCGCTCGGCCAGGGCGGGTGACCGGCACCACCAAAGGCACCACCAAGGACGGCGCTACTTGAGGGCGCCCGACGTCAGGCCCGACTGGATCTGGCGTTGGAACAGCACGTACACGACCAGCATGGGCACGATCGCCAGCGTCAGGGCGGCGAACATGGCCGACCAGTCCTGGTCGTATCCGGCGGCGGCGGAGATGTCCGCGATGCCCTGGGTGAGCACCCACATCTCCCGGTCCTGGAGCAGTACCAGCGGCAGCTGGTACTGGTTCCACTGGCCGAGCACGTTGAAGATCGTGATGCTCACGATGCCGGGACGCGCCATCGGCAGCATGATCTGGAAGAACACGCGGGTGTGCGAGGCGCCGTCGACCATCGCGGCCTCCGCCACCGCCGTCGGCAGCGTACGGAAGAACGCCGACAGGAAGAACACCGTGAACGGCATCGAGTACGCGATGTACACCAGCACGAGCCCGGCGTGCGTGTTCAGCCCGATGAACGGCCCGATCAGCGGCACGTTCCCCATGTTCTGCACGACGAAGAACAGCGGGGTCAGCGCCAGGTAGACGGGGAACGCCAGCCCGGACACGAACAGCAGGTAGAAGGCCCGGTTACCGCGGAACGGGTACCGGGCCAGCACGTACGCCGCCATCGACCCGATGAGCATCGTGCCGAACGTGCTGAACGCGACGACGATGACGCTGTTCAGCATGTACTGGCCGATGTGGAAGTTGTTCCAGGCGCGCTCGAAGTTGTCCCAGCGCAGCGCGGCCGGCAGCGACCAGGCGTCGCCGAAGATCTCGTCCTCGCTCTTGACCGAGGCCAGGAACGTCCACAGGATCGGCACCACCACGAGGACGGTCCACACGGCCAGCGCGACGTGCGACAACATCCCGAGCGGGCCGAGCCTGCGCCGGCGTTCCAGCCGGGCGAGCTTGCGCGAGTTCGCCGCGGACCACGAGGTCATCGATGTCATCAGTACTCAATCCGTTCGCGTCGGGACAGGCGAAGCGACAGGAGCGCGAACCCGACGGTGAAGAAGAACATCACCACGCCCAGCGCCGAGGCGTAGCCGAACCTGAAGTAGCCGAAGGCGTTGCGGTAGATCTCGGCCGCCATGACCGTGGTCGACCAGTCGGGGCCGCCGTGCTGGTCGGTCATCACCCACACGATCGCGAACACGTCCAGCGCGAGGATGCCCAGGTAGACCCAGGCCACCTGGACGGTGTCCCAGAGCAGCGGCAGCGTGATGCGGAAGAACAGGCTGATGCGGCCCGCCCCGTCGATCTGCGCCGCCTCGAACATGTCCCTCGGGATGGAGGCCAGGCCGGCGGAGAACAGCACCACGTAGAAGCCGACCGCCTGCCAGACCATCACCCCCAGCACCGACCAGAACGCCACGTCCGGGTCGGACAGGAAGCCGATCGGCTTGAGCCCGAGCGCCATCAGCGGCGCGTTGAGCATGCCGCTGCCGTCGGGCCTGAACACCTGCTGGAACAGCACGGCCACCACGGCGACGGCCAGGACCTGCGGGAAGAAGAACACCACGCGGTAGAACTTCGACCCGGTGATCCCCTCGTTGCCCTTCGCCCCGCCCACGTTGAGCAGGAAGGCGAAGAACAGCGCGACGACGATCGTGATCAACGGCAGCAGCACCAGGAGCGCGCCGTTGTGCTGGACGGCCTTCCAGAAGTTGCCGTCGTTGAACAGCCGGGTGAAGTTGTCGAAGCCGATGAAGGCCGGCGAGGCCGTGACGCCCCGCCAGTCCGTCATCGAGATGTAGAACGCCTGGATGTACGGCGAGATGACGTACACCAGGTAGAGGGTCACCGGGGCTGTCAGGAACGCGGTGATGAACAGCCCGCGGCGATACCTGTTGAACAACATCATGAGCGGGTGAACTTCTTGATGGAGGAGTCGTTCTTGATCTCGTCGGCCTTCTTCTGCATGCGCTCCAGGTACTTCTCCGGAGTCAGGCCGCCGGTCATCAGCTCGCCGGTGGCCGCCTTGCACTCGTCCTTGAGCTGGGCGTACCAGCGCTCCCACATGTAGAAGACGACGTTCGAGCCGGCCGTGGTGACGGCCTGGGTGGCGCTGCTGACGCCCGGGGAGAGCTGGCGGCCCTCGCCGGCGCCCTTGACCACGGTCACCGTGCGGACCAGCTCGCTGAAGTCGCCGGCCGCCTTCTTCGAGAGCATCGCGCGCAGGTACTCCATGCCGCCCTGCGGGTTGGCGCTCTTGGACGGGACGATGAAGTTCTCGCCGGGGCTGGTGTGGATGGTGCCGTAGGGCAGCTTGTCGGAGCCGGTGAAGTCGGGCAGCGTGAACATGCCGTACTCGAAGTCGGCCGGGGTGGTGCTCTTCTGCTCGTTCTCCAGCCACGAGCCGGAGGGCAGCATGGCCACCTGGTACTTGTTCTGCGCGGTCTGGGTCTGCACGTGGTCGAGACCGGCGGTGCCCTCCATGAGGTACTTCGCGCCGATCTCGGCCCAGGCGGTGGCGGCGGTCTTCATGGCCTCGGTGGTCCAGGCGCCGTCCTCGAGGTTGTCGAGGTTCACCATCACCTCGTTGCCGCCGATCTTGGCGGCCAGCGTGACCAGCGGCTCGTACAGGTACTGCGGGTGCTTGCCGGCGTAGGTGAACGGGGCCATCTTGCCGGACTTCTTGATCGTCTCGCACAGCTTGAGGAACTCGTCCCAGGTCTTGGGGGCCTCCCAGCCGTTCTCGCGGAACACCTTCTGCGAATACCAGACGCCGAAGATGTAGTTCACGTAACCGAGCACGCTGAACTTGCCGTCATAGGTGCCGATGGAGATGACGCTCGGGTCGATGGTGTCGCGCACCTTGACGTTCGGGTCGTCCCAGGAGGGCGCGTCGAGCAGCGCGGCCAGGTCCTGGAGCTGGCCGTCCTGGGCGAGCGCGCCGAAGTCCATGAAGTTGGCGCCGGAGTTGTCGATCACCTCGGGCGGGTTCCCGCCCGCGAACCTGGGCTGCAGGACCTTGGTGATCTCCTTGGTCGCGTTGTGCTTGACCTCGACCTTGGGGTACTTCGACTTGAACAGCGGCTGGTGGATGTTCTTGGCGTAGTCCTGGCCGAAGCCGCCGTCGAAGATCCACACCTCCAGCGGCTTGTCACCGACGCCCAGCGGGTTGGCCGCGCTGGTCGCGATCGGCGCGGAGGAGGCCGTGGCGGCGGGCTTGGCGGCGGGGGTGGCACAGGCGGCCAGCGCGCCGGCGACGGGGACGAGCGCCGCGCCGCGAAGCAGCTCGCGGCGGGTGATACGGGGGGTGTTGGACATGATGGGACTCCTTGACTTTACGATCCGCGCCTGATTCGACCCGCGTAGCGGCTCTCCAGCGCCTGGTTGTGCTCGTCGCCGCCGGCCATGTTGACCGACAAGTAGATGGGTGGCCGCTCGCCGAGCGCCACCAGCTCCTCCACCGCCCTGACGACCATCATCTGCGCGAGCAGCGCCGAGGTGATCGTGGACACCGCACCGTACGTGCCGCCGCCGGGCAGGTCGAGGATGGCGTCGCCGTACGGCGCGCCGTTGTCCAGCACGACGTCGGCCAGGTCCATGAGCTTGCCGCCCGAGGGGTGGCGCGAGGTCATGCGCGTGCTGTGCGCGACCGAGGTCAGCGCGATCAGCGGGTGACCGCGTTCCTTGACGATCCTGGCCAGCTCCACCACCGTGCCGTTCACGCCCGAGCTGGACACCAGCACGAACACGTCCTGCGGCTGGATCGGGGCGAGCGCGTAGATCTCGTGTGCGACCGACGGGTCGCGTTCCAGCTCCGGGGTGAGTACGGCGGCGGGCCGGCCGCCGTACAGGACGAGGTCTCTCGGGGTGAGCCGGTTGCTGGGCACCAGGCCCCCGGCCCGGCCGGCGATCTCCATGGCGATGGCCTCGGAGTGTCCCGACCCGAACGCGTTGACCACGCCGTCGGCCCGTAGCGCGGCGACGATCAGTGCGGCGGCCCGGTCCAGCGGTTCCGCCTGCGTTTCCGTGACCTGGCGCGCCAGGTCCAGGGCCTGTGCTGCGTACGTCATTCAGCCTCTCTCCACCCGGTGGCTCTCCACGGCACTGATCGTGAGCTCGAACGCCTGGTTGGTGCGCTCGTAGGTGCGCTGGGCGACGGCGACGTAGACGGCGTCGAGCACGAACAGCTGCGAATGGACGGCGGCCAGCCCGCCGAGCCTGAACGTCGTCTCCCTGCTGGCGGTGGTGAGCACCAGGTCGGCCAGCTCGGCCAGCGGGGAGCGGGCGAAGGAGGTGACGGCGACCGTGGTGGCGCCGTGACTGCCCGCCTCGGCCAGCGCCTCCATGACCTCGCGGGTACGGCCGCGGTGGCTGATGCCGATGGCCACGTCGCCCTCGGTGAGCAGCGAGGCGTCCGACAGCGCCACGTGCGCGTCGCCGGCGCTCCAGCCGGGGATGCCGATGCGGCGTAACCGGCCTTCCAGCATGGTCGCGACGTTGCCGCTGGTCGAGACGCCGACCAGGAGCACCCGGCGGGCGGCCACGATCGCGTCGGCGACCTGGGCGACGATGCCTGAGTCGAGCTGGGCGGCGGTGTCCTGGATGAGCCTGGTGTCGGCGGCGGCCATCACCTCGATGGCCGCGTCGAGCGGGTCGTCCGGGCCGATCTCGTGGCCCACGCCCGCGCCCCAGCCGGCCTGCGCGGCCCGGCCGGTCTCGGTGGCCAGCGCGACGCGCAGCTCGGCGTATCCGGAGAAGCCGAACGCGCGGCAGAACCGGGTCACGGTCGCCGGTGAGCTGCCCGCCCGCTCGGCCAGCGCGATGATCGTCGACCGGGCGGCCTCGGCGGGGTCCCCGAGGATCACCTCGCCGACCCTGCGCAATGCCTCCGGCAATGCGGGGAGTTCTGTTTCGACACGCCCGAGCGCTCCTGAAGTCACGAATATTCCTTCCGAATACCCGGCCTTCTGGCGAAAATTATTCTTGCTTCTTGGTCACGTCAAGACCCAAAATCGGGACCGTGACTAAATCGCTGGTGGTGGGGATCGACGCCGGGGCCACCTCGACACGGGTCTCCGTCCACTCGCTCGACGGGACCAGGGTCGGCTACGCGCGGGCCGGCGCGGGCAATCCCAGCGCGCACGGCATGGCCAAGGCGGTGGCCGCCATCGGGTCCGCACTCGGGCAGGCGCTCGGCGGGCTTCCCGGGTCGTCGGTGGTGGCCTCGATGGCCGGGGTGGCCGGGCACGTCAAGGACATGCAGCCGGAACTGACCGCGGTCTGGGCGTCGTACGGGATCCCGCAGGGCCCGCGCCTGACCGGGGACGTGCCGATCGCGTACGCGGCGGGCTCGCCCGAGCCGGACGGCTCGCTGCTGCTGTCGGGCACGGGCGCGACGGCGGCCGGGATCGTGGGCTTCACCGCCGACCGGATCGCCGACGGGCTCGGCTGGCTGCTGGGCGACCAGGGGTCGGGGTTCTGGATCGGCCACGCCGCCACCAAGGCCGTGATCGAGGCGCTGGACCGGGACGCGCCCGTCGAGTTCCCGGTGCCGGGCGCCGCGCCCTCGCTGGTCGCGCTGGTGGCCGAGCACTTCCTCGGCGCGGAGCGTCCCGCCACGCCGCGGGCCGCCGCCGACCGGATCGTCCGGCTGGCCCAGGCCGACCACATGCGGCTGGCCGCCCTGTCGTCGGCGGTCTCCCAGGCGGCCGGGTCGGGCGACGCGATGGCGCTCGCGGTCGTGCGGGAGGCGGCCGACCGGCTCGTCGCCTCGCTCCGGCGGGTGCACGTGGCCGGCCGTCCGGTGGTGTTCGCGGGCAGCGTGCTGACCAGCGCGGGGCCGGTCCGGCAGGCCGTGCTGGACCTGCTGGCGGGCGAGCGCGTCTCGACGGCGCTCGACGGCGCGGGCGCGGCGGCCTGGCTGGCCGCCCGCGACCTGCTGCCCGCCGGTGAACGCGAGCGCCTGCACGCCGCCTTCACCACACCGCCCGTGAGCCCTCAGGAAGCGGCGGCGGCGCTCAGCATGTGATCATGCCCGTGCTCAGCCGTCCGGGCCGCCGGTGGCGTACAGCGGGTTGTGGTCGAGGCGTTTCTCGGTGACCAGGAGCCGCACCGTGTCGTCACGCACGGACTCCACGTCCCAGACCGTCCAGTCGGCGCCCACCGCGTCGGCCGCGACGGGCTTGAACGCCATGGTGCGGTCCGGGTCGTCCGCCGAGCCGCGCAGGACGATCAGGCGGAACTCGTGCCGCAGGTCCCGTTCGCGCACCTCCGCCAGGATCTCCGACACCGGCCGCCCGCCCACCCGGACGCCCGCCATC
>NZ_JABCPZ010000323.1 GCF_013283785.1 Nonomuraea antri | reverse complement strand
CCACCTCACCCCGGCCTACCGCCGCCTCCCGGACGCCTGACGCGCACGTCCCGGATCAGGTGCGGGGCGGGACGTGGCCCAGGCGGAAGAGGTTGTTCGGGTCGTACGTGCGGCGCAGCGCGGCCAGCCGCCGGCGCGTGCCCTCCGGCCAGGCGCGCCCGAGCAGTTCCGGCTCCAGCGCCGCCCCATGGAAGTTGATCATCGTCCCGCCGGTGGCCCACGGCGACACTGCGGACACCACCGCGGCCGGGTCCGAGCCCGGCAGCCCGATCGCGAGCAGCGCGTACGCCGCCTCCCGCCCGCCGACCGCGTTCGGCTCCTTCGGCTCGCGGGCCAGCGCCCCGCCGAGCTGGCGCAGCTCGACCACCGGCAGCGGCAGGTCACGCCCGGGCCCGGCCACGGCGAGCAGCGCCTCGACGGTCTCCCCGGTCAGCTCGCGCAGCAGCCCGCCGCGCTCCACCACCGGCATCGGGTCGACCGGGTCGGAGTGGATGGCGTCGAGCTGGGTGTACGGCAGCCGTCCGATCGTGTCGACGACCGGCTCGGCGACCGCGCGCATGGGGGCGAGCAGCCGCTCGGACTCGGCCGGCCCGAGCAGGCAGGCCACCCGCAGGTGCACGGTGAACTTCCCGGCGAGCGGCGGCGGCAGGCCGGGCAGCGGGGGCAGCCGCAGCATGGCCACCGACGTGGTGACCGACTCGGGCAGCGTCTCGGCCCAGCTCCGGTAGGCGTGCAGCGCGGCGGCGGCGTCCTGGGCGGCGAAGAACAGGCCGCCGCCGTAGACCTCGGTCAGCGGCAGGAGGTCCACGGTCATCGAGGTGACGACGCCGAAGCCGCCCTTGCCGCCGCGCAGCGCCCAGAACAGGTCGGGCTCGCGTCCCGGGTCGGCGGTCCTGACCTGGCCGTCCGGCGTGACCACGGTGATCCGTCTGACGTGGTCGGCGGCGAAGCCGAACGTCCTGGCGACCGGCCCGATGCCGCCGCCCAGCGTGAAGCCGACCGCGCCGACCCCGGAGGCGGACCCGCACAGCGGCGCCAGCCCGTACGGCGCCGCCGCCTGGACGACCTGGGCCCACGTGCACCCGGCGCCGATCGTCGCGGTCCTGGCCTGCGGGTCGATCGTCAGCTCGGTCAGGCGGGAGGTGAGGATCAGCATCGCGCCGTCGGCCGGCTGGACCGCGCCGTGCCCGGTCGCCTGCACGGCCACGGGCAGGTGGTGCGCGGCGGCGTGGCGTACCGCCTCGGCCACGTCGTCGATGCTCTCGGCGGTCACGGCCACGGCCGGGCGGTGCCGGACGGCCAGGTTGAACCCGGTGATCTCGGCGTCATGTCTGTGGTTGTTCATGGCGGCATTTGTCGCAGACGGGGTTTGGAGACCACTGGGTGCGCGTCCTAGTCGTCTCCTAGTGGGGGCGGTCATGCTGGCCGTCATGTTCACCCTGCTGCTGAAGGAAGTGCCCGTTCACGCAGGTGCGCCGGGGGCGGCGCTGCTCGGGGACGCCCTGCTCGCGGCGTCGGCGCGGTGCCGGCTGTACGTGCTGGCCGACCTGGCCGGGCCGCCGGGCGCGCCGGCGCTGGGCGCGGCGCTGGTCGAGATCGAGCCGTCCGGGCGGGAGGCCCTGCTGGTCGCCGGCGGGGTGGCTCCGGGAGCGGCGGCGGGGCTGGGCGCCCGGCTGATCGGGGACCTGCTGACCGAGCTGCGCGCCGAGGGGGTGCGCCACGTCGGCCACCCGGCGAGCGCCGGTGCGACGGCGCTGACGTCCCTGCTGCGGGCGGCCGGGTTCGCCGAGGCGCCGTACGGCCCGCTGCCGGCAGTGCAGGCGGGCGATTACGATATGCCGGAAATTTTGTGGCTCACGCGGGAGTTGTGATGCGGCTGGACTTCCGGGTGCTCGGGCCGGTCGAGGTCCTCGACGAGGCGGGCGTCCCGCTCGACCTGGGATCGCGCAAGCAGCGCGCGGTCCTGGTGCTCCTGCTCATGAACGCGCCCAACGTGGTCCCGCTCGACCAGCTCATCGACCGCCTGTGGCGGGACGAGCCGCCCTCGAGCGCCACGGGAACGCTCCAGGCGTACATCTCCCAGCTGCGCAAGATCCTGGAGCCGGGCCGCAGCCCCAGGACCCCGGCCCGGGTGCTGCGTACCAGGGAGCCCGGCTACCTGCTGGACATCGCGCCCGGCCGGCTCGACGCGCACCGGTTCCTGTCGGCCGCCGACGCCGCGCGCACCGCGCTGGCCGAGGGCCGTCCCGACGAGGCGGAGCGGCTGCTGAGCCCGGCGCTGGCGTCCTGGCGGGGCGAGCCGTACGCCGAGTTCGCCGAGGAGGAGTTCCTGCGGCCGACGCTGGCGCACCTGGCGGAGGCCCGGCTGTCCGCGCTGGCCACCAGGGCCGAGGCCAGCCTCGCCCGCGGCCGGGCCGGCGAGGTGGCCTGGGAGGTCGAGCGGCTGCTGCAGCAGGCGCCCTACCGCGAGGGGCTGTGGGCCCTGCTCATCCGCGCGCTGTACCTGGACGGCCGCCAGGCCGACGCGCTGGCCGCCTACCAGCGCTGCCGTGCGCTGCTGGAGTCCGAGCTCGGCCTGGACCCCAGCCCGGAGCTGCGCCGGCTGGAGCAGGCCGTGCTCAGGCAGGACGAGGGCCTGCTGGGCAGCTGGGACGCGGCCGTGCCTGTCGCGCCCGAGCCCAGCCGCGCGGCGCCCGCGCTGCCCCGGCTGGTGGGACGCGAGCCGCACCTGCGGCGCGTGTCCGACCGTCTCACCGACGCCGGCCGGGGCGCCGGCGGCGTGCTGGTGCTGTGCGGCGAGCCGGGCATCGGCAAGACCAGGCTGGCCGAGTGCGCCGCCGAACTGGCCGCAGAACGCGGCTTCGCGGTCGCCTGGGGCCGGTGTGCCGAGGACGCGCCGGCGTTCTGGCCGTGGGTGCAGGCCGCCAAGACCCTGGACCCGGCCATCGCGGACCGGCTGAGCGACGGCGACGGCGGCCGGGCCGCGGCCGACCCGGACACCGCGCGTTTCCTGCTGCACGACTCGGTGGCCAGGGCGCTGGAGCGGCGGGCCGCGGCGGGCCCGGTGCTGATCGTCCTGGAGGACGCGCACTGGGCGGACGCGGCCACGCTCAAGCTGCTCACCTTCCTCGGCGCCGACCTGCACCGGGTGCCGCTGCTGGTGCTGGCCACGGTCAGGCAGGAGCGGCAGCGCCAGGCGCTGTCCGACGCGCTGGCCGAGCTGGCCAGGCAGCGCGGCACGGAACGGCTGAACGTCGGCCCGCTCACCCCCGCCGACGTGGCCGACTACCTGGACGGCCGGCACGAGCACCTGCGCCCGCACGTGGCCGAGCTGCACGACCGCACCGGCGGCAACCCGTTCTTCCTGGGCGAGCTGCTGCGCCTGGCGGCCAGCGAGGGCTCTGCGGGTCCCGCCGGCGTGTCCGCGCTGCCCGTGCCCGACGGCGTGCGCGACGTGATCGCCCAGCGCGTGTCGCGGCTGCCCGCGGACTCCCAGGCGCTGCTCAGGACCGCCGCGGTGGCCGGCAGGGACGTCGACTCCGACGTCCTGGAGGCCGCCGCGGGCATCGGCGGCCCCCGGCTGATGATGCTGCTCGAACCCGCGGTCGCCACCGGCCTGCTGGTCGAGGTGGACGGCGGCTGGGACTACCGCTTCTCCCACGCCCTGGTCCAGGAGACCCTGTACGGCGAGCTGTCCCGGCTGCAACGCGCCCAGCTGCACGGCCGGGTCGGGGTGGCCATCGAGTCCCTGGCCAGGGGCGAGGCCGCGCTGCCCGTGCTCGCGCACCACTTCGGCCAGGCGGCCAGGGTGGGGCACGCGGCCAAGGCGGTCTCGTACGCGGCCGGGGCCGCCAGGCAGGCCGCCGCCCAGCTCGCCTACGACGAGGCCGTCCGGCACTGGGAGCAGGCCCTGGCCTCGCTCGACCCGTCCGACGCGGCGGCCCGCTGCCGGCTGCTCATCGAGCTGGGCCGGGCCCGCAGGCTGACCGGCGACGTGCTCGGCGCCCGCGTGCCGCTGGACGAGGCGGTCACGCTGGCCACCGCGCTCGGCGACGACGACGCGGTGATCGAGGCCGCGGCCGTGTTCGGCGGGGTCACGCTGTGGATCTGGCGCTCGTACGGGGTGGTGGACGAGCGCATGGTCGCGCTGCTGGAACGTCAGCTCGCCCGGCTGCCGGAGACGGACCGGGTGCGCCGCGCCGAGCTGCTCGGCACGCTGGCCGTCGAGCTGTACTACAGCGACCGCCGCCAGGAGGGCCTGGCGCGCGCCGCCGAGGCGGTCGAGCTGGCCCGGGGCGCCGGTGACCCGCTGCTGCTGGCCCGCACGCTCAACAACTACGTCATCGCCGCCTGGAGCCCGCAGCACGACAGGGAGCGCTTCGCCGCCGCCGCGGAGATCCTCACCCTGCCGGGACTGCCCAGGGCCACCGAGATCATCTCGCGGCTGCACCGCATGCAGGGCCTGATGCAGGACGGCCGGCTCAGCGAGTACGACGCCGAGCTGGCCCGCTGCGTCCGCCTGACCGACGAGGTACGGCTGCCCGAGCTGGAGGCCCAGGTCACCTACGCCGCCTCCGGCCGGGCCCTGCAGCAGGGCGACTGGGCCGAGGCCGCGCGGCTGTCGGCGAAGGCCACCGACAGCTTCGAGCGCACCAGCCTGTGGGGCCCGGACACGATCAAGCTGATCTCCGCCTACTTCGGCGCGGCCGGCGAGGGCCGGCCGAGCGGGCTGCTCGACGACCTGGTGGCCGCCGGCGACGACGAGTCGAACCTGCTGATCAGGCCGACCGCGATCCTGGCCGCCCTGGACGCCGGCGATCGGGCGCTGGCCCACCGCCTGATCGACCGCTGGGGCGTGCGCATCGAGCGTGACTGGAGCTGGCAGTTCGCGGCCTGGCAGTGGGGTCTCATCGCGGCCAGGCTCGGGCGTCCTTCGCCGGAGTCGATGCTGGCGGAGCTGCTGCCGATCGGCGACCAGCTCGCCACGCTCGGCACCGGCTGCGTGTCGTGGGGGTCGGTGCACGAGGCGGTGTCGGAGCTGTTCGCCGCCACCGGCGACCTCGCGCGCGCCAGGCACCACGCCGAGGCGGCCCTGCGCGCCTACCGGCGGCTCGGCCTGACCCACCGCGAGCGCGCGAGCGCGGCCCGGCTGAATACGCCCCCTCTTCACACCGCCGCTCCCTGACCCGGCCGCGAGGACGCCCTTACCTTCTCTGGCTTTCCGTGACCATCTCATTACAGTCAGTGGTCGGAACGCAACGGAAAAGGGAGGACAGGGCATGACCAACCCCTGGCGGCGGATCATCTCGGCAGGCACGGCCCTCGTCGCGGCGGCCGCGCTGGCGGCCTCGCTCGGCGGCCCGGCGCAGGCCCGCGCCGACGCCCACCCGTGCGGGGAGCCCTACCCGCACGAGGTCGGCGGGACCGTGCACACCGTGCAGATCTGTCCCGACTGGGCGCCCGACGGGCGTATCCCGGTCTACTCGACCGTCCAGGAGTCGTCCGGCGAGATCGTCGGCTACATCGAGGCCGCCGGCCCCGACTGGTACGAGTGCGGGCTGCGCGGCGACGACTACGACGCGCTGGAAGGAGTGGTGAACGACTGGTGGGCCGGGACCATGGCCGACAACGGCGCCTGGGGGTACGTCAGCCAGGTCTACTTCAGGGGCGGCGGCAACTGGGAGCCCGACGCCAACCTCAGGCGCTGCTGATCGCGTGACCCGGACTCCGGCCCCGGGCCCGCCGATCGCGTGATCTAGCGGTCCTGGAAGGTCTCCGGCACCATGACGCGCACCCCGTTCGGCACCACCCGCAGCCGGATCGGGGTGCGCAGGCGCACCTCGCCGTCGACGTCGGCGGCCATCGGCGGGTCGGTCTCCAGCAGCATCTCCTGGCCCATCACGAACGGCCCGCCGGCCAGGCTGCGCCAGCGGCCGGTGGTGGCCCTGATCAGGGTCTCGCCCAGCAGGCGCAGCTTCTTGCCCGAGCCGAGCTGGTAGGCCACCAGCAGGCCGTTGTCGATGCTGATGTCTCTTGCCACCTGCCAGCCGCCGTGGAAGCGGCCGTTGGCGATGTTGAGCTGGTGGGTGAGCAGTTCGTGGCGCTGGCCGTTGACCGTGATGTAGGCGCGGAACGGCTTGTGCCCGGGCAGCACCGTGAGCGCCGTCAGCGGGTAGGCGGGGCGGCCGATGATCCGCTTGAGCCACGGCTTGACCTTGCCGGCCACCTCGACGGAGACGCCGAAGCTGGCCAGGTTCGCGAACTCGCGGTCGTCGGCCATGCCCAGGTCGATGTCGGCCACCTTGCCGGTCGCGAACACCCTGATCGCCCCGGCCAGGTCGAGCGGCAGGCCGAGGCTGCGGGCGAAGTTGTTGGTGGTGCCCAGCGGCAGCACGCCGAGCGCGACGTCGCGGTGCGCGACGTGCCTGACCGCCGACGACAGGGTGCCGTCGCCGCCGCCGACGATGAGCAGGTCGGGGTTGGTGGCCAGGGCGGTGTCGAGCAGCTCACGCAGCCGCTTCGGGTTGTAGACCGACAGTTCGGCCAGCGGCTCGAACCCGAGGTTGTGGATCTGCTCGATCACTTCGAAGTAGTGGCGGCGGCCGCGGCGTGAGCGAGTGTTCACCACCACCGCAACCCGGCGATCCCGGCGGATCGCCGCGGTGTGCTCGTCCTTGGGGCGCAATTCGCTCATGGTCATCAATGGTAGGGCCGCCGGGTGTCCCCGGCGGCCCCGTGGATCACTTCTTCGGCGGGATCACCTGGACGATGGCGCCCAGGTTGCCGGGAAGCGGGGAGACCAGCTTGAACTGCACGCCCAGGGCCTTGCCCTCGTCACCCGGGTTGCCGGTGCCGAGCACCGATCCGTTGATGATCTGGCCGTACCAGTCGGTGGCGGGGGTGCCGTCCTGGTTCACCACGCGCGTGCTGTAGGCCTGGTCGCCCTTGGAGGGCACGACCACCGAGGCGTCGAAGTCCCGGTAACCGGGGGCGCCGTCGATGATCTCGATGCCGGGGTACCAGGTCTTGGCGTCGGTGAAGTGCGGGACGCCCTTCTGCGCGGGGAGCTGGGTGCAGTACTCGCTGAACGGCTCGTTCGGCGCCTCCAGGCACTCCTTGAGCGGGTAGGTCTTGCGGAAGGAGAACGCGGCGTTGGACGACTGCGTGCGGCCGTCCATGTTCTTGCGCAGCGTCGTGTCCTTCTCGGCGGCGACGCCGGTGCGGCGCAGCGGCTCGTAGTGCGAGTCCACGAGCAGCAGGCTGCCCTTGGAACCGAGGCTCGGCGGGAGCGTCAGGTTCGGGACGAGCGTGTTGTTCGTGTACGTCGAGTCGCGGTACCAGACCAGCAGGCCGGGCGCGTTGTACTTGACCTTCTCCACCTTCCACGCCCCGTCGCGGGAGTAGTTGGTGTCGTAGGCGTACTGCAGGCCCTTGTCGAAGCCGTCGAAGTTACGCCACTCGGCCAGGTAGAAGCGGGAGATCTCGCGCGAGCCGTTGTTGCGCGTCCAGCCCTGGCCGCTGGTGTTGGTGAACGTGCCGCCGGTGGCCTTCCAGCCGTTCTCGCCGCCCTCGACGTCGTCGCTCCACACCGCGGCGCCGCCGTCGGTGAGCTGGAAGTCGTCGGCGTGCCAGCCGCGCGGCGTGAAGGCCGCGTCGGTGTTGTACACCAGGCGGAGCTTGATCGTCTGGCCGGCGAACGGGGTCAGGTTGACGTAGTCGTGCCGCCAGCCGTCGGTGTTGCCGGTGAGGCCGTACTTCTTGCCGCCGAAGGCGTGCAGGTTCTGGTTCGGGTCGGGGTAGCCGTCAGGCGTGGTGACCTCGTTGCCGCCCTCGTCGTAGACCTTCTGCTGGGCCCAGGTCTCGCCGCCGTCGGTCGACACCTCGACGAAGCCGTAGTCCCAGTCCTGCTCGATCTCGTAGTTGTTCCACATCCAGAACTTGACGTCGGTCCCCGCGGGCACCGGCACGTCACGGGTGATCTTGACGTCGGCCCATTCCTGGTCCAGGCCGGTCCACCAGGCGTTCGTGCCGCTGTGCGGGTCGAGCATCTTCAGCGGCGCGGAGTCCAGGTTCACCCGGACGCCGTCCTCCGTGAAGCGCGGCGTGCGCGAGGACTGGCCGACCGTGACGAACCTGCTGCGGTCACCCGGGTTGAAGACCTTCGGGTTGGCCCAGCCGAGCACCCACTTGTCCCACAGGCCCATGTGCGTGGGCATGGACTGGAAGATCGGGCCGGAGTGCGAACCGCTGGACATCAGGTCCCAGAAGTCCACGGCCGAGCTGGCCTGGCCGGAGGTGTCGTACAGGTCGGGCAGGCCGAGGTCGTGGCCGTACTCGTGGGCGAAGACGCCGACGCCGGAGTCCTCGGGCTGCACGATGTAGTTGGAGATCTTCTTGTCGGTGCCGGGGACCTTGTAGCCGCCAGCGACCGCGCTGGAGTGCGCCCAGATGGCGTAGGTGCCCTCGGCGCCGCCGTCGGAGGACTTGTCCTTGCCGGCGTGCACGAGCACCAGGTGGTCGATGACACCGTCGGGCTCGTTGAAGTTGCCGTCACCGTCGGCGTCGGAGATGTCCTCGATGTCGTAGTCGGCCCACGGGAAGTCCGGCTGGGTCGCGGCGAGGGCGTTGACCGTGTCGATCGGGAGCTGCTGCGCGCCGCGCGGGTTGTTCGGGTGGCCGGACATGTCCTGCACCTGGCCGCCGCAGGCCGCGGCGCCGTACCAGGCCTCGGAGTGCGGCACCTTGATCCAGCCGACGGCCGAGCCGGTGACGGAGTAGGCGCCCTTCGACATCTCCTCGTACATCTTCTTCAGCGTGTGGCCGGAGATGTCGATGCCGGACCTGCCGTCGCGCGGGTCCTTCAGGTCAGGACGGACGCGCTCGGTGATGCCCTTGTCGGTGTAGAGCATCTTGTTGAAGTGCTCGGGGCTGAAGTCCTTGACCCAGAAGGAGTTGTTGTCCTTCTGCGGCAGCGTGGCCGGGTCGGGGATCTTGTTGTGCAGCGGGCCGTTCAGGATCGTGCCCGCGGGCTCGACGAAGCAGTCGTCGGGGGTGCTGTCGACGGTCCGCAGCCGGTTGAAGCCGGAGAAGTCGTCGTTGGCCTGCTCGTTGAACTCGACCAGGATCGTCAGGAGCTTGGCGGTGCGAGTCTGCCTGGCGTTCTTGAAGATCCATTCAGCCGGGTTGCGGCCGGTCCTGATCGCCTCGTTCTCGCGGGCGGCGAGAACACGGGCGGCGACCGGGTTTCCGCTCTTGAACTTCCTGTCGTAGCGCTCCGCCGGGGTCAGCGAGCGCGCCTTGTTGTTCCCCAGGCTGGGCTCGGCCGCGTCCTTCTCGACGCGGGGCGGGGCGTAGTTGATGTAGTAGTCCGCCGCCGTGGGCTCGTAGTTCGCCTCGGAGGAGGCTTGAGCGACTGGCACGGACAAGGCGACGCCGAGAAGGGCGACCGCCGGGAGTGTTGCTAACAGGCGCTTGGTACTGGGCACCAGGAACCCTCTCTGCCCGGGATCGCCGGGCGCATGGCCATAGGGTATGCAATGCCGGAACCTAGAGGGTGAGTAAAGGGATCGTAAAGTACGTTGTTGAAATGTGATCAAACTACGACATTTAAAACAGCACGACGAACGCCACGACCCCGGCCCTAATCGCCGCCCCGTAACAGAGCAAGGCGATGACGAGGTCGAACCTGGCGATCCCGAGCATCTCCTCGCTGGTGAATCGGATCCGATGCGCGGCGTGAAAACCGCACAGCACGACGACCACGAGCAG
>NZ_JABCPZ010000322.1 GCF_013283785.1 Nonomuraea antri | reverse complement strand
CGGCCATCACGTGCCTCCTTCGATCTTGGTTTGCGCTTTCGAAGGATCACGCGATGGCCGTCGCCATTTCACGACGCCACGCCTGTTGACCAGGTCAAACTCGTACACCACTCCCGTGGACGCAACCGGCCCGGGTTCGGGCTCGGTTTCGGCGAGAAGGAAGGTTCTGCTGGGGGCTTGTATTCGGCGGGGTCAGGGGGGTTCTTCGCGGAGGGCGTGGCCGGTGTGGCGGAGGAAGACCTCGTCCAGCGTCCCCACCCCCAGCTCGGCCTTCAGCCCCTCGGGCGTTCCGCCGGCCACCTCGCGGCCGTGGTCGATGATGGTCAGCCGGTCGCAGAGGCGGTCGGCCTCGTCCAGGTAGTTCGTGGCCAGCAGCACCGACATGCCCTCGTCGCACAGCCACCGCACGTGCTCCCACACGTGGTGCCGGGACTGGACGTCCAGGCCCAGGGTGGGCTCGTCGAGTATCAGCAGGTCGGGCTGATGCAGCAGGCCGCAGGCGAGGTCGAGGCGCTTCTGCATCCCGCCCGAGTACTCCTGTACGAGCCGGTCCGCGTGTTCGGCCAGTCCCACCAGTTCCAGCACCTCGTTCACCCTGGTCTTCACCCGCCGCCTGGGCACGTGGTAGAGCGCCGCCTCGATCTCCGCCTTCTCCCTGCCGGTGAGCATGTAGGAGCCCATGGGGGAGACCTGCTGCATCACGTATCCGATGCGCCGGCGTACCTTTCCGGCGGAGCGGGTGACGTCGAAGCCGCACACGCGGGCGGTGCCCGAGGTGGGCGGGAGCAGGGTGGCGAGCATTCTGATCGTGGTCGTCTTGCCGGCGCCGTTCGGGCCGAGCAGACCGAAGATTTCGCCCTGCGCGATGGCCAGGGTGAGTGCGTCGACGGCTACGTGGTCGCCGAACGCGCGGCTCAGTTTGTCCGCGTCGATGATCCAGCCCATTTTGTTCGCCCATCGCCGAATAGTTAATGGAATCATTAAATAATTGGGCGCGGGGCGGGTCAAGTACGGATCGGGTGACTCAGATCAGACGGCGCAGCCGGAGCAGGTCGCCGAAGCTCGCGTCGATCTTGACCCGGCCGCCGAGCAGGGCGCGGGCCAGGTCGAGCTCCCCGTCGACCAGCGCCACCAGGTCGTCGCTCACGATCGTCAGCTTGACGTCGGCGGGCTTGCCGTCCGCGGGCGGTTCCTGGGTGAACGGATCCAGCCCCCCGTGGTGCAGCCGCCCGTAGAAGACCACGTCGAGGTCGGAGACCCGGGCGCTCACCGTGCGTTCGACCACGTGCTTGGCCCGGTCCGCCTCGTCGATCTCGTCGAACTGGGCGACGAGCTTGGCCAGTGCTGCCCGGCACTCCTCGACGCTTGCCATGATGCGCATCCCTTCCTCATCCGGTGTTCCGTATCCGGTGTCCCGGCGGACCTCTCGGGCGGTCCCTCGCGGTAGCGTTCCACATCGGCCGCACCCCCGTATGCCTTCAACGGGTGACACGCCCGCCAAGGTGCCGGGTGCTTCGAGGAGGCGTTACGGTCGTCTCATGAGTGAGCTGCCGGAGGAGACGGGCGACCCTCGGGTCGACGCCATCGTGGGCGGTCTCGGCCGCCTGGCAGAGCTGCCGGTGAGCGAGCACGTGACCGTCTTCGACGAGGCGTTCTCCGGGCTGGAAGCCACCCTCGCCGCCGCCGAGGACGCCGCTGAAGGCGCCCCCGAAGGCGCCGGCGCGGAAGCCGCCCAACGCGCCGGCCGAGGCCCCGGCGACCACGTCACCGACCACGCCGCCGTACGAGCACCCGGCATGGACGACCGGTGAGCCGCAGGATCCGCCTCGACAGCGAGCTGGTCCGCCGCGGCCTGGCCAGGTCGCGGGAGCAGGCCGCCCAGCTCATCGAGGCCGGCCGCGTCACCGTTGGCGGGCAGCAGGCCAAGAAGCCCGCCACCCAGGTCGACACCGCCTCGGCCATCGTCGTCGCGGAGTCGGCCGAAGGTCCCGACTACGTTTCGCGCGGAGCGCACAAGCTGCTCGGCGCGCTGGAGGCGTTCAAGAGCCTGAGCGTGGCCAGCCGCCGCTGCCTCGACGCGGGCGCGTCCACCGGAGGCTTCACGGACGTGCTGCTGCGTCACGACGCCGGGCACGTGCTGGCGGTCGACGTCGGGTACGGGCAGCTGGCCTGGTCCCTGCGCACCGACGACCGGGTCACGGTGATGGAGCGGGTCAACGTCCGCGATCTCACCCCGGAGATGGTCGGCGAGGCGCCCACGCTCATCGTCGGCGACCTGTCGTTCATCTCGCTCAAACTGGTGCTGCCCGCGCTGGCCGGGGTGGCCGCCGACCCGTCCGACTTCGTCCTGCTGGTCAAGCCGCAGTTCGAGGTGGGCAAGGAGTTCGTGGGCGCGGGCGGCGTGGTGCGCGACCCGGAGCTGCGCGCGCGGGCCGTGCGCGAGGCCGCCGCGAAGGCGCACGAACTGGGCCTGACCGTGCGCGGCGTGACGGCGAGCCCGCTGCCCGGGCCGTCGGGAAATGTCGAATACCTGCTCTGGCTGGGCAAGGGCGAAGGCGAGCCACCGGTCGCCGACCTCGAAGCCGAGATCCAGCGGGCCGTCGAAGAAGGGCCGCAATGAACCGGACCGTGCTGGTCGCCGTGCACACCGGGCGTGAGGCAGCCGTCGAGAGCGCCCGCCTGGTCATCAACCGGCTGGTCGACGCCGGCATCACGGTCAGGGTGCTCGACACCGAGGCCGACGAGATCGGCTGCTCGCGCGCCCAGGCCGTGCCCGCCGACCCGAGCGCGGCCAAGGACGCCGAGGTCATGATGGTCCTCGGCGGCGACGGCTCGCTGCTGCGCTCGGCCGAGCTGGCCAAGCCCGCGGGCACGCCGCTGCTGGGGGTCAACCTGGGGCATGTCGGGTTCCTGGCCGAGGCCGAGGTCGCCGACCTGGCCGCGGCCGTCGACAGCGTCGTCGCCGGGCGCTACGACGTCGAGGAACGCATGACGATCGACGTCCTGGCCAGGCAGAACGGCAAGGTGCTCGCCGACACGTGGGCGCTGAACGAGGTCAGCGTGGAGAAGCAGGAGCGCATGCTCGAAGTGGTGGCCGAGATCGACGGCCGGCCGCTGTCGCGCTGGGGCTGCGACGGCGTGATCTGCGCCACGCCGACCGGCTCGACCGCCTACGCGTTCTCGGCCGGCGGGCCGATCGTCTGGCCGGAGGTGGAGGCGCTGCTCATGGTGCCGATCAGCGCACACGCGCTGTTCGCCAAGCCGCTGGTGGTCTCGCCGCGCTCCACGCTGGCCGTGGAGATCCTGCCCGACACGCCGGGCGGCACGCTCTGGTGCGACGGGCGGCGCGGATTCGAGCTCCCCTCGGGTTCACGGGTGGAGGTGCGGCGCGGGACGGAACCCGTCCGCCTGGCCCGGCTGCACGGGGTGGAGAGCACCGGCGCGCCGTTCACCGACAGGCTGGTCGCCAAGTTCGAACTACCCGTGCAGGGGTGGCGCGGAAGGGTGCGACCCTGAGTGAATGAGAGGCAGAGCGCGTAGGATCACGTGCGCACAGGTGTTCGGACACCCCCGAGCACGGTGTGGACGGCAAACACGGCAGTGACGGGAGTGGGCAGTGCGACCCAGGGTCGAGGAGGTCCGCATCCAGGGGCTCGGCGTCATCGACGAGGCCGTGCTGGAGCTTTCGCCGGGCTTCAACGTGGTCACGGGCGAGACGGGCGCGGGCAAGACGATGGTCGTGACCGGGCTCGGCCTGCTCTTCGGCGGCCGGGCCGATCCGTCGCGCATCCGTCCGGGAGCCGAGAAGGCGACCGTCGAGGGCACGTTGGTCATCGAGGCGGGCGGCCGGGTCGCCCAGCAGGTCGAGGACATCGGCGGCGACGTCGAAGACGGTGAGCTGATCATCTCGCGCGCCGTCTCGGCCGAGGGGCGCTCGCGGGCCTGGCTGGGCGGGCGCACGGTGCCCGTCGGCACGCTCACCTACCTCGCCGACGACCTGGTGGCCGTGCACGGTCAGATGGACCAGCAGCGGCTGCTCCAGCCGGCCAGGCAGCGCGCCGCGCTCGACCGTTACGCCGGTGACGAACTGGTCAAGCCGCTGCGCGCGTACGGGCAGGCGTACAAGCGGCACAAGCAGGTGGGCGCGCTGCTGGAGGAGCTGACCACCCGGGCCAGGGAGCGGTCGCAGGAGGCCGACCTGCTCAAGTTCGGCCTGGAGGAGATCGAGAAGGTCGACCCCAAGGCCGGCGAGGACACCGAGCTGCGCGAGGAGGAGGAGCGGCTCTCGCACGCCGACGCGCTGCGCAGCGCCGCCACCACCGCCCACACGGCGCTGCTCGGCGACCCGATGGAGGCCGCGGGCGGGCCCCGGGACGTCATCTCGCTGCTGGGCGAGGCGCGCTCGGCCGTGGAGGCGGTACGCGACTTCGACCCCCAGCTGGCCGCGGTCGCCGACCGGCTGGCCGAGGCCGGATACCTGATCTCCGACGTGGCCACCGACCTGGCCGCGTACGCCGAGTCGATCGAGGCCGACCCGGCGCGGCTGGCGGCCGTGCAGGAGCGCCGCTCGATCCTGTCCGGGCTGATCCGCAAGTACGCCGAGGACAGCGCGGGCGTGCTGGCCTGGGCGCAGCGGTCGGCGGCCCGGCTGACCGAGCTCGAAGGCGACGACGAGCGCATCGACGAGCTGAACCGCGAGTTCGAGGAGCTCGGCGCGCGGCTGACCGAGCTGGCCGGCGAGCTGACCCGGGTGCGCCTGGCCGCCGCCGAGCGGTTCGGCCAGGCGGTGACCGAGGAGCTGACCGCGCTGGCCATGCCGCACGCCAGGGTGGTCGTCCAGCTCAGCCAGAGCGCCGAGTTCGGCCCCGACGGCGTCGACGAGGTCGAGCTGCGCATGGCCGCGCACCCGGCCGCGCCGCCGCTGCCGCTGAACAAGGGCGCGTCCGGCGGCGAGCTCAGCCGGGTCATGCTGGCGATCGAGGTCGTGTTCGCGGGCGCCGACCCGGTGCCGACGTTCGTCTTCGACGAGGTCGACGCGGGCGTCGGCGGCAAGGCGGCGGTGGAGATCGGCAGGCGGCTGGCCAGGCTGGCCAAGACCGCGCAGGTGATAGTTGTCACTCATCTGCCGCAGGTGGCCGCGTTCGCCGACCAGCATCTGGTGGTGGAGAAAGCGAGCGACGGCAGCGTGGTGCGCAGTGGCGTCGTCACCCTGAATCACGAGGGTCGCGTGCGCGAATTGTCCCGTATGCTCGCGGGTCTCGAAGACTCCGAACTGGGCCGGGCGCACGCCGAAGAGCTGTTGGGCCTGGCTGCGGCCGACAGATGATCCGAGTGTGACATAGCGGACACGCTCCGCCGTGCTGGACGTCGGCGCTGTTTCACTCTGGCAGGATGGTCTTGATGAAGGTTCCGGGGAACAGGATGCCGGGCCTCCGCGGCAGGAAGGTCGACAACCTTCCCGGTGTAACGGCAGTGGCGAGAATCGACCGGCGTACCAAGAGGCTCACCAAGCGCCTCCAGCCTGGGGAAATAGCGATTATCGACCACGTCGACGTCGACCGGGTCAGCGCGGAGGCTCTGGTCGCGTGCGGCGCGTCGGCCGTGATCAACATCGCGTCCGGCATCAGCGGCCGCTACCCGAACCTCGGGCCGCAGATCCTGGTCGAGGGCGGCGTGCCGTTCGTCGACAACGCCACGCCCGAGCTGTTCGAGCGGGTCAAGGACGGCGACGTCGTCCGGCTGCACGACGGCATCGTCTACCTCGAAGAAGACACGGTGGGCAAGGGCGACGAGCAGTGCGCCGAGGCCATCGAGGCCGCCATGGCCGAGGCGCGGGCCGGGCTGGCCGTGCAGATCGAGGCGTTCGCCGTCAACACCATGGAATACGTGCGCGGCGAGGGCAAACTGCTCATCGACGGCGTGGGCGTGCCGGACATCCGCACCTCGATGGAGGGCAGGCATGTCCTGATCGTGGTGCGCGGCTACCACTACAAGGAAGACCTGGCCACCCTGCGCCCCTATATCCGGGAATATCGTCCGATCCTGGTCGGTGTCGACGGTGGCGCCGACGCGTTGCTCGAAGCCGGCTACCTGCCCGACGTGATCGTCGGCGACTTCGACTCCGTCTCCACCAAGGCGCTCAACTGCGGCGCCGAGCTCGTCGTGCACGCCTACCGCGACGGCCGCGCGCCCGGGCTCGAACGCGTGCACCAGTTGGGCCGCGACGCGGTGATCTTCCCGGCCACCGGCACCAGCGAAGACATCGCCATGCTGCTGGCCGACGACAAGGGCGCCGAGCTGATCGTCGCCGTGGGCACCCACGGCACGCTGGAGGAATTCCTCGACAAGGGCCGCTCCGGCATGGCCAGCACCTTCCTGACCCGGCTGCGCATCGGCAGCAAGCTCATCGACGCCAAGGGCGTCAGCAGGCTCTACCGCAGCCGCATCTCCACCCCGCAACTCCTGCTGCTCGTGGTCATCGCGCTGATCACCATGGGCGTCGCGCTGTTCTCCTCGCCGATCGGCCGCACCTGGCTGAACGGCCTGCAGGACGTCTGGAACGCATTCATCTTCTGGCTGGTCGGACTCTTCTCGTGATCGATTTCCGCTATCACCTCGTCTCCATCGTCGCGATCTTCCTGGCACTGGCCGTGGGCATCGTCATGGGCACCACGCTGCTCCAGGACCCGGCCATCGTGTCGGCGGAGAAGGTCAGCGACGACCTGACCAAGGCGAACACCGGTCTCAGGTCCGAGATCGACGTCCTGCGCGGGCGCGAGGCGGGCAACAACGAGATGTTCACCGTGATGACCCCCGACCTGGTCAAAGGCACCCTGACCGGCCAGCGCGTGCTGCTCATCGACACCCCGGGCTCCAGCACCGGCAACCGCGACGCCGAGCAGCAGGTGCTCACCCAGGCCGGCGCCACGATCAGCGGACGCATCGCGCTGACCGACAAATACCTCGACCCCCAGCGCAGTGGCGTGCTCGACGGGCTGGTCAACCAGCTCAAACCGGTCGACATGGTCTTCCCGCCCACTTCCACCGCCTACGACCGGGCCGCCACCCTGCTCGCGGCCGCCCTGGTGACCACCGACGAGACCCAGGCCGGCACCGCGAACCCGGCCACCACCGCCGTGCTCACCGGCTTCGAGGCCGGCGGCCTGATCACCACCGACGGCGATCCGAGCAAGCGGGCCACGATGGCCGTCATGTTCGCGCCGGAGAAGCCGTTCGAGGGCGAGAACGCCGAGCTGCAGGCCGGGGCGCTGGTGTCGCTGGTGACCGGGCTCGACATCGCGGGCAAGGGCACCGTACTGACCGGAACCGCCACCAACGCCGCCGTCACGGGTGGCGCGATCACCGCGCTGCGCGACAGCGGCGAGGCGGCCAGGCGGGTCTCCACCGTCGACACCCTCGATATGCCTGCGGGCCGCGTCGTGATCGTCTACTCTCTCCGGGAGCAGCTGAGCGGGCGCGCGGGCCAGTACGGCATCGGCGCCGACGCCTCGGCGTTCCTGCCGGCGCTGCCCAGCCCGAGTCCGACAGCGTCGCCGACTTCGACCTCGTCAGGGAGCTGACATGGCCCGTGGCCTGCTCTACGCCCTCGCCGGTGCCGCCGTGGGAGCGGTGGCCGCCCGTGCCGCCTACGCCGCCTTCGTCCGGCGTCCCGACCCCGGCGAGCGCTGGACCAGGAAGAACCACCGCGGCGAGCCCATCACCCTGCTCGAAGGCCCGGCCTTCGTGGCCGGCGCGAGCGCCGCGGCCGCGCTCACGCCCGGCCTGCCCGCCCGGGTGCGCCTGGCCGCGCTGCTGGCCGGCGCGGGCAGCGGCGCGCTCGGGGCGTACGACGACCTGTACGGGACGACGTCGTCCAAGGGCTTCAAAGGACACCTGACGGCGCTCGCCCGCGGCGAGGTGACCAGCGGCGCGGTCAAGATCCTCGGCATCGGCGCGACCGGGCTCGGCGCGGCCGCGCTGGTCTCGCAGGGGCCCGTCGACACGCTGGTCAACGGCGCCGCCATCGCCGGCGCGGCCAACCTGGCGAACCTGTTCGACCTGCGGCCCGGCCGCGCCATCAAGGTGGCGCTGCTGACCGGCGGCCCGCTGCTGGCCGCCGGGCTGCTGCGCGGCTCGCCTCAGCACGCCGCGCTGGCCGCGATCCCGCTGGGCGCCGCCGCCGCGCTGCTGCCCGACGACCTCGGCGAACGCGCCATGCTCGGCGACGCCGGCGCCAACGCGCTGGGCGCGCTGCTCGGCCTGGCCGCCGTCACCCGGCTCGGCCGTCCCGGACGATACGCGCTGCTCGGCACGGTCGCCGCGCTCACCGCCGCCTCGGAGAAGGTCAGCTTCACCAAGGTCATCGCCGGTAACCCGGTGCTGAACAGGATCGACATGCTCGGCCGCCGCCCGGTCGCCACCCGGTGACCCTGCGTACCCGAACTGTCGGTGCGGCCTGCCAGGATGTCCTGGTGATCGGAGACCGAGCCGGGGAGGTCGGGTGCGGGGCGTGACCGCGCGGGGCGTCGCGGGCGCGGCGATGCTCATCGGCGCGATCACGGTGCTGGCCAGGATCACCGGCTTCGCCAAGCAGTACGCCTTCGCCCGGAGCGTGGGCACCAACTGCCTGTCCACCGCGTACTTCACGGCCAACGCCATCCCCAACATCATCTTCGAGGTCGTGGCGGGCGGCGCGCTGGCCGGCCTGGTGGTCCCGATACTCGCCGGCGCGGCCGGGGGCGGCGTCGACGACCGCGTGCGGGTCGGCCGCATCAGCTCGGCGCTGCTGACCTGGGTGATCGTCGTGCTCGTGCCGCTGGGCGCGCTCACCGCGCTGTTCGCCGGGCCGATCGTCGGGCTGTTCCTCGGCGATCACATCGACCAGTGCGCCGACACCGGCGCGGTGGCCGCCGTCGCCACCCGCATGCTGGTGGTCTTCGCGCCGCAGATCCCGCTCTACGGCGTCGCGGTGGTGCTCTACGGGGTGCTGCAGTCGCACAAGCGCTTCGCCGGGCCCGCGCTCGCGCCGCTGGTGTCCAGCATCGTGGTGATCGTCGCGTACCTGGTGTTCGTGCCGCTCAGCCACGACATCCGCGACCCCGCCGACATGCCCAGGCCGGCCGAGCTGACCCTGTCGCTCGGCACCAGCCTCGGGGTGCTGGCCCTGGTGCTCTCCGTGCTCGGGCCCATCATGCGGCTGGGCGTGCGATGGCGGCCCACGTTACGGTTCCCCGACGGCGTCGCCGGGCAGGCGCGGCGGCTCGCGCTGGCCGGGATAGCCGGGCTGCTCGCCCAGCAGGCGGCCATGATCGTGGTGATCCTGCTGTCCAACCACGCCATCGGCAACGGGGCGCTCACCGTCTACAACTTCGCGTGGGCGATCTACCTGGTGCCGTACGCGGTGCTGGCGGTGCCCATCGCCACCAGCGCCTTCCCCCGGCTGGCCGCCCAGGCGGGCGCCCCGGCCGCGTTCTCGGCGCTGGCGGCGCGCACGACCCGCGCGGTCGTGCTGGTGTCGGGGCTGGCCGCCGGGGTGCTGGCCGCCGTGTCCTGGCCGGTGGCGGTGGTGTTCCTGCGGGACAGGAGCGACGTGCCCGTCGTCGAGTTCGCCTACGCGATCGCGCTGTTCGCGCCCGGCCTCATCGGCTACGGGCTGATCGCCCACCTGACCCGGGTGCTGTACGCGGCCGGCCACGGACGTGCGGCGGCCATCGGCACCGTGACGGGCTGGGGCGTGGTGATCGTCGCGCAGGTCGTGCTGGTGCCGCTGCTGCCGGACGCGTGGAAGATCGCCGGGCTGGCCCTCGGCACGGCGGTCGGCATGAGCGCGGGGGGCGGGTTGCTGCTGGCGTTCGTGGTACGGGCCAGGGG
>NZ_JABCPZ010000321.1 GCF_013283785.1 Nonomuraea antri | reverse complement strand
GGGGAAAGCGGCCGGGGCCGGGAAGGCGGCGGGCACCGGGGCCGGGCCGGTGACCGGCTCGACGGCCGCGCGGGGCGCGGGCTGCCCGGTGAGACGGGTGATCAGCTCGTCCGCCGTGGGCCGCTGCGCCGGGTCCTTGGACAGGCACGCGGCCACCAGCTCGCCCAGCGTCCCGTCGATGCCGCCGAGCTCCGGCTCCTGGGTCAGGATCCGGTTCATCACCACGGGGATCGAGTCCGCGCCGAAGGCCGGCTTGCCCGTCGCGGCGAACACCATCGTGACGCCCCAGGCGAACACGTCCGCGGCCTCGGAGACGGCGGCCCCGCTGAGCTGCTCGGGAGCCAAGTAGGAGGGCGTGCCCATGGCCATGCCGGTGGCGGTCGCGCCGGGGGAGTCGAGCGCCCTGGCGATGCCGAAGTCGATCACCACCGGGCCTTCAGGACCCATCAGCACGTTGGCGGGCTTGAAGTCGCGGTGCAGGATGCCGGCCCGGTGGATGGCCGCGAGCGCGGTCGCCGTACTGATGGCCAGGCGTTCCAGCGCCGCGCCCCGCCGCGGCCCCTCGTTGATGACCAGTTCGCGCAGCGACGGGCCGGGCACGAATTCGCTCACGATGTACGGCCGGCTGCCTTCGAGGTCGGCGTGCAGCACCGGCGCGGTGCAGAACCGCGCCACCCGCTGCGCCACCGCGACCTCGCGCAGGAACCTCGTCCTGGCGTCGGTGTCGGCCACCAGGGCGTGGTGCAGCAGCTTGACCGCGACCTGTTCCCCGGTGTCGCCCTTGCCCAGATAGACAACACCCTGGCCGCCCTCGCCGAGCCGGGCGACGATGTCATACGCCCCCAGCCGCCGCGGATCGTCCGCCGCCAACGGCTGGACCTGATTCACGTCGGACCCCCATTACAACCCAATAGATGGGGCAAAACGCTACCAGCGTGACCCTTGGGACGTCTGCCGGACCTGTCAGAACTTTCACGTTTCGCCAGAAAAGTCGTCACACCGTCGCAGGTCGTGCACGCATTGACGCCCAAGGTCACGGCTTGGTCAAGTCAAATGGCCTTGCCCGGGTTGAGAATGCCCAGCGGGTCGAAGACCGCCTTCACCCCCCGCTGCACCTCCTCCGCGACCGGCCCGGACTCCAGCGCCAGCCAGCGCCGCTTGAGCAGTCCGACGCCGTGCTCGCCGGTCAGAGTCCCGCCGAACTCCAGGGCCTTGGTGAACACCTCGTCGGCGGCGGCCCACACCTCGGCCGGCGGCTCGGCCGTGCCGTGCTCGAAGATGAAGACCGGGTGCAGGTTGCCGTCGCCCGCGTGCGCCACGGTCGCGATGCGCACGTCGTGCCTGGCCGCCACGTCCTCGATCGCGCCGATCATGCCGGGCAGCGCCGAGCGCGGCACGCACACGTCCTCGACCAGGCAGGCGCCCAGCCGCTCCTTGGCGTGGTAGGCCATCCTGCGCAGGCCGATCAGCTCCTCGGTCTCCTGCGGGCTGGACGACACGGCCACGAACGACGCGCCGTTCTCGGCGCACAGCCGCTCCATGCGCTCGATCGCGGCCTGGCTGTCGGAGGCGTCGGACTGGCCGATGAGCATGGCCTTCGTGGCCGGCTCCAGCCCGATGTTGCGCCAGTCGTCGATGGCCTCCAGCGTGGCCCGGTCCAGCAGTTCCATCAGCGACGGCTGGCAGCCGGCCGCGACGATCGCCGACACGGCCGCGCCCGCGTCGCGCAGCGAGCCGAACTCGGCCGCGAACGTGGCGGGCGGCGCGGCCGGCGCGCGCCGCAGCCGCACCGTGGCGGACGTGATCACGCCCAGCGTGCCTTCGGAACCCACGAACAACCCGGTCAAGTCGTATCCGGTGACGCCCTTCATGGTGCGCCGGCCGGTGTTCAGCACCCGCCCGTCGGCCAGCACGACCTCAAGGCCGAGCGCGGAGTCCCTCGTCACGCCGTACTTCACGCAGCGCAGCCCGCCCGCGTTGGTGGCCAGGTTCCCGCCGATCGTGGAGATCTCGTACGACGACGGGTCTGGCGCGTACATCAGCCCGTGCTCCCTGGCCGCCCGGTCCAGGTCGGCGGTGATCACGCCCGGCTCGACCACCGCGATCTCGTCGGCGGGCGACAGCTCCCTGATCGCGGTCATCCTGGCCAGCGACAGGATCACCGAGCCGTCGCCGGCCGTGGCGCCGCCGGCCAGGCCGGTGCCCGCGCCCCTGGGCACCACGGGCACCCGGTGCTCGCTGGCCCAGCGCATCGTGGTCACCACGTCCTCGCGGGTGGCCGCGAGCACCGCGCCGAGCGGCTTGCCCGGCTCGACGAACGTGCGGTCACGGGCGTAGGAGCCGACCACGTCGGGGTCGGTCAGGACGCGGCCATCGGGCAGCGAGCGCACAAGGGCATCGATTGGACTCACAGATAGAACTCTACGGTTTGCGCGGACCGTCCCTTAGGGCCAAACTGCCCGGGTGGAAGTCACGTGCCCGTTGTGTACGCAGGCTGACCAGGTGGTGGCGGTTCCGGGCGTGGTAGCGGCCGGAACCACCTACCGCATCGGACGCGTCAGGTTGCCCAGCGCGCGCGAGGTCGCCGATCTGCCCACCGCGCCGTCGCTGGGCGCCTCCAAACACGTCATGAGCCGTACGCAGCTCGCGGTCTGGTTGTCGTTCCCCAGCCGGCACTACACGGCGTGGTCCAGGAACCAGGGCTACATCCTGCTCGGCGTGGCCGCACTGACGCACCTGGTGGTGTCGCTGGTGATCGCGATGCAGGGCAGGGACGCCGGGTGGGGTGAGGTGCTGCTCGCGCCGTTCTGCCTGACCGGGCTGTTCTGGGGGTTCGGGCTGCTGCTGGTGCTGGGCGCGTTCGGGGCCCGCAAGCGCGACCTGGCCGAGGCGCCGGCCAGGGAGAAGGCGCTGTCGGTGTGGAAGGGGCTGTATTACTGCGCGCGCGACAACGTCGCCTTCGAGCCGGGGGTGGGCGTCTCGTTCCACCCGAGCGAGACCCGGGAGTACATCTTCGGCTTCCGCGGCGGCTCACGCTCCTGAACCCGGCCCCGGCAGCCTCGACGACGAAGGCCCGGCGCGTGCGCGCCGGGCCTTCTTCATCGAGCGGGTGTCAGGCGTGCTCCTCCGCCACCAGCCGGACGCAGACGGCCAGGCCGCGGATGGCCTGCTCCAGCTCGTCCAGGTCGGGGTAGGTGGGCGCGATCCTGATCGTGCTGTCGGCCGGGTCGTCGCCGTACGGGTGGGTGGCGCCGGCCGGGGTCAACGCGATGCCCGCGGCCTTGGCCCTGGCCACGACCTCGCGGGCGTGCGGCACCTCCAGGCTGATGAAATAGCCGCCCTTCGGCGCCGTCCAGGTGGCCACGTCGCCGAGCTGCTCGGTCAGCACCTTGTCGACCAGCTCGAACTTCGGCCCGATCAGCGCGGCGTGCTTGCGCATGTGCGCGGCCACGCCGGCCGCGTCGCGCAGGAACTCCACGTGGCGCAGCTGGTTGATCTTGTCGGGGCCGATGGACTGCTTGTTCGTGTTGGTCAGGAACCACGCCACGTTCGCCGGCGAGGAGCCGAAGAACGACACGCCGCTGCCCGCGTACGTCACCTTCGAGGTGGAGCCGTACACGAACACCCGGTCGGCGTTGCCGTGCTCGGCGGCCAGCGCGAGCAGGTCGGCCACCTCGACGGGCTCGTCGGTGAGGTGGTGCACGGCGTAGGCGTTGTCCCAGAAGATCCGGAAGTCGGGCGCGGCGGTGGTCATCGCGGCCAGCCTGCGCACCGTCTCGTCGCTGTAGGAGACGCCGGACGGGTTGCTGTACTTGGGCACGCACCAGATGCCCTTGACGCTCGCGTCGCCGGCGACCAGGCCCTCGACGACGTCCATGTCGGGGCCGTCGGCGGTCATCGGCACCTGCACCATCTTGATGCCGAACCGCTCGCAGATGGTGAAGTGCCGGTCGTAGCCGGGGACCGGGCACAGGAACGTGATCTCCGGCTCCTCGACCCAGCGGCGCTCGGCGCCGGGCACCTTGGTCAGCAGCGCGTGCACGATCGTGTCGTGCATCAGCGCGAGGCTGGCGTTGCCGCCCACGACGAGCTGCTCGGCCGGAACCTGGAGCAGCGGCGCGAAGATCTCGCGCAGCTCGGGCAGACCCTGCAGGTCGCCGTAGTTGCGGCCGTCGATCCCGCCGGCCGTCACCGTGGACGTGGGCAGTTTGAGCATGTCATCGGAGAGGTCGAGCTGGCGCGGCGACGGCTTGCCCCGGGTGAGGTCGAGCTTGAGCCCCTGCTGAACCAGGGCGTCGTAGTCTGCCTGAGCGGTCACGAGTTCTCCTCCGATCGGATCGGATTAGCAGGATAGAAGACGTCACCCCGGTAACGGGAATCGGTCCGCCATATGGTCGTGCAGAGTTCCGCAAGCGGTTCCCAACCCGCCGGGCCTAGGTTGGGCCACATGGACGTGCGGGGGAGGATCCGCGTGCACCTCCGCCACCGGTGGGCCGAGATCGAACGGATCGGCCGGGTGGTCACCGAACGATGCGAGGTGTGCGGCAAGACGCGGGTGCGGGTGCGCTGATCGGGTCCGCCGGCGTGCCCGGTCGTCGCCCCGGTCGTCGCCCCCGGTCGTCGCCCAGAAAAGACCTGAACGGCGAATGTTAAAGAACGACTTCCCGTAGGGCGATCGTTGGCGTGGAATGGGTGATATCGGGGCAGGCACAACTCCGCACAGGAGGGAGCAGCCGTGACGACTGTTCGCGAGACCTCGATCGAGCAGGTCAGGCGCCGCCGCACCGGGACCGTGATCGCCTCCTGGCTGTCGACGACCGATCACAAGGTCATCGGCTACCTCTACCTGATCACCTCGTTCGGGTTCTTCCTCGTGGCCGGCGTCATGGCCATGATCATCCGAGGTGAGCTCGCGCAGCCCGGCATGCAGCTGGTGAGCCAGCAGGAGTACAACCAGCTGTTCACCATCCACGGCACGGTCATGCTGCTGCTGTTCGCCACGCCGCTGTTCGCCGGGTTCGCCAACGTCATCATGCCGCTGCAGATCGGCGCGCCGGACGTGGCCTTCCCCCGGCTGAACGCGGTGGCGTACTGGCTGTTCCTGTTCGGCGGGCTGATGGTGATCGCCGGGTTCTTCTCGCCCGGCGGCGCGGCCGACTTCGGCTGGTTCGCCTACACCCCGCTGTCGACCGCCCAGTACTCGCCCCAGGTGGGCGGCGACTACTGGATCATGGGCCTGGCGTTGTCCGGCCTGGGCACGATCCTCGGCTCGGTGAACTTCGTCACCACGATCATCGGCATGCGGGCGCCAGGGATGACCATGTTCCGGCTGCCGCTGTTCACCTGGAACACGCTGCTGACCAGCATGCTCGTGCTGATGGCGTTCCCGGTGCTGGCCGCCGCGCTGCTGGTGCTCGAATCGGATCGCAAGCTCGGCACGCAAGTCTTCGCCCCGGAGAGCGGCGGGCCGCTGATCTGGCAGCACCTGTTCTGGTTCTTCGGCCATCCCGAGGTGTACATCATCGCGCTGCCGTTCTTCGGGATCATCACCGAGGTGATCCCGGTGTTCAGCCGCAAGCCGATCTTCGGCTACATGAGCCTGATCGGCGCCACGATCGCCATCGCCGGGCTGTCGATGACCGTGTGGGCGCACCACATGTTCCCGACCGGCCAGGTGCTGCTGCCGTTCTTCTCGTTCATGACGTTCCTCATCGCGGTGCCGACCGGGGTGAAGTTCTTCAACTGGATCGGCACGATGTGGCGGGGCCATCTGACGTTCGAGACGCCGATGTTGTTCGCGGTGGGGTTCCTCGTGACGTTCCTGCTGGGCGGGCTGACCGGGGTCATCCTGGCCTCGCCGCCGCTGGACTTCCACATCAGCGACACCTACTTCGTCGTCGCCCACTTCCACTACGTGGTCTTCGGCACCGTGGTGTTCGCCATGTTCTCCGGCTTCTACTTCTGGTGGCCGAAGATGACCGGCAGGCTGCTGGACGACCGGCTGGGCAAGGTGCACTTCTGGACGTTGTTCGTCGGCTTCCACACCACGTTCCTGGTGCAGCACTGGCTCGGCCAGATCGGCATGCCGCGCCGCTACGCCGACTACGGCGTGAACGACGGCTTCACGCTGCTCAACCAGGTGTCGTCGGCCGGGGCGTTCCTGCTGGGCTTCTCGACCTTGCCGTTCCTGTACAACGTGTGGAAGACGGCCAGGCGCGCGCCCAAGGTCACCGTCGACGACCCGTGGGGCTACGGCAACTCGCTGGAGTGGGCCACCTCCTGCCCGCCGCCCCGGCACAACTTCCTCAGCATGCCGCCCATCCGTTCCGAACGGCCCGCGTTCGACCTGCACTACCCGCGCGAGGAGCCGAAGCCGGAACAGAACGACGATCCCGAGAAGTCGGATACATCCGACTGACCTTGGAGAAACCAGATCGCGGTGCTTGTGTGGAAATGACGTTTCGCCTATCTAGGGAGATCGGCGATGACAGGCACGAAGATTCCCTTCACCCCCGAGACGGCCCCCTGCGGCAAGAAGTCCGGCGGTGAGCGGCTGCTCGACGACGACGGCTACGGCCTGGTGATCCGTGACCAGCTCTTCGACTGCGGCTGCCGCAGGATCCGCCACGAGTATCACGACGGCAGCATCCACCTGTCCGCGGTCCGTCACGACGGCAAGCGGGTGAAGGACCCGATAGAACCCGACCACGGGAGCTGACCCACATGATCGACGTGCTCATCGTCGGAGGAGGCGGAGCGGGTCTGCGCGCGGCCGTCGCGGTCGCCGAGACGGACCCCTCGCTCAAGGTGGCGGTCGTGTCGAAGGTCTACCCGATGCGCAGCCACACGGTCTCCGCCGAAGGCGGCGCCGCCGCGGTGATCGGCATCGGCGACACGCTCGACGAGCACTGTTACGACACGATCTCCGGCGGCGACTGGCTGTGCGACCAGGACGCGGTGGAGGCGTTCGTCGAAGAGGCGCCCAGGGAGCTGATCCAGCTCGAACACTGGGGCTGCCCGTGGAGCCGCGAGCACGACGGCCGGGTCGCGGTGCGCCCGTTCGGCGGCATGAAGCGCATGCGCACCTGGTACGCCGCCGACAAGACCGGCTTCCACCTGCTGCACACGCTGTTCCAGACGACGCTGAAGTACACCGACATCATCCGCTACGACGAGTGGTACGTCACCAGGCTCGTCGTGGACGACGGCCGGGTGCACGGCGTGGTGGCCGTCGAGATCAGGACCGGACGCATCGAGACCATCGCCGCCAGGACGGTCGTCCTGGCCACCGGCGGCTGCGGCAAGGTCTTCCCCTTCACCACCAACGCCGCCATCAAGACCGGCGACGGCATGGCCCTGGCCTACCGGGCCGGCGCGCCGCTGAAGGACATGGAGTTCGTCCAGTACCACCCGACCGGGCTGCCGTTCACCGGCATCCTCATCACCGAGGCGGCCAGGGCCGAGGGCGGCTGGCTGATCAACAAGGACGGCTACCGCTACCTGCAGGACTACGACCTGGGCAAGCCCACTCCCACGCCCAAGCTGCGCAGCATGGAACTGGGCCCGCGCGACCGGCTGTCACAGGCGTTCGTGCACGAGCAGCACAAGGGCCGCACCGTGGACACCCCGTACGGTCCCGTCGTCTACCTGGACCTGCGCCACCTGGGCGAAGGCAAGATCGACGCGCGCATCCCGTTCGTCCGCGAGCTGTGCCGGAGCTACCAGAACCTCGACCCGGCCACCGACCTCATCCCGGTCCGGCCGGTCGTGCACTACATGATGGGCGGCGTCCACACCGACGTCGACGGCGCGACCCCGATCGCCGGGCTGTACGCCGCCGGCGAGACGGCCTGCGTCAGCATCAACGGCGCCAACCGGCTCGGCTCGAACTCGCTGCCCGAATGCCTGGTCTTCGGCCGCCGGGCCGGGGTGGCCGCGGCCGAGTTCGCCCGCGGCCACCGGGACGGCGAGGCGGCCGCCGTCCGCAGCCAGGGCGGCGACGAGCGGCGGCGGTTGGAACGCGCGCGCGAGGGCAAGAGGACCGGCGAGCGCATCGCCGACCTGCGCGAGGAGATGCAGCACACGCTGGAGGGCGCGGCCGGCATCTACCGCACCGGCGACGTGCTGGCCAAGGCCGCCGACACCCTCGCCGACCTGCGCCGGCGCGCCGAGGACGCCCAGGTCGACGACACCAGCACCGCATTCAACACCGAACTGATCAACCTGCAGGAGCTGCACACCATGCTGGAGGTCGCGCAGACCATCGTCGCCTGCGCGCTGAACAGGCAGGAGTCGCGCGGCGCGCACCAGCGCACCGACTTCACCGCCAGGGACGACGACGCCTACCTGGCGCACTCGCTGGTGCACCGCGCCCCCGACGGCACGCCGTCGGTCGGCCTGCTGCCCGTGACGATCACCCGCTGGCCTCCGGGAGAAAGGGTCTACGGCCGTGACTGACACTTCGGCGGCGATACGGCAGGCGGCGGGCACCCGCACGATCAGGATGGAGGTGGCCCGCTACCGTCCCGGCCAGGACGGCGAGCCGGTCATGCAGGGCTACGACGTGCCGCTCATGGACGACTGGGCGGTGCTCGACGGGCTCAACCACATCAAGGACCACCTCGACGGCAGCCTGTCGTTCCGCTGGTCGTGCCGGATGGGCGTGTGCGGGTCGTGCGGCATGACCGTCAACGGCGAGCCCAGGCTGACCTGCGGCACGTTCCTGGCCGAGTACGGCGAAGGCCCGGTGCGCATCGAGCCGCTGCGCGGCTTCCCCGTCATCAGGGACCTGGTCGTGGACATCGACGACTTCCTGGCCAAGCTCTCGTCGGTGCGGCCGTGGCTGGTCAGGGAGGGCGAGGAACTGCCGCTGACCACCGAGTACGCCCAGACCCCCGAGCAGCTGGAGGCGTACAAGCAGTACAGCATGTGCATCAACTGCATGCTCTGCTACTCGGCCTGCCCGGTGTACGTGCTCGACCCGGACTTCCTCGGCCCGGCCGCGATCGCCCTGGCCCAGCGCTACAACCTGGACTCGCGCGACATGGACGACCGCTTCGACGTGCTGAACCTGGAGGACGCGGTGTGGGGGTGCACGTTCGTGGGCGAGTGCACCAGGGCCTGCCCCAAGCACGTGGACCCGGCCGAGGCCATCCAGCGGTACAAGCTCACCGCGGCCCTGCGGTCCGTGCTGCCGTGGAGCCGCCGATGAACGCCGAGGGCACCGACTACCGGCCGAAGCGTGACCTGCTCTGGTTCGCCCGACACCGCACCTACACGCTGTTCGTGCTGCGCGAGCTGACCAGCGTCTTCGTCGCCTGGACGGTGGTGTTCCTGCTGCTGCTCCTGGACGCGCTCGGGCGCGGGGCGTGGGCGGAGTTCACCGCGCTGGCCGCACGGCCGTGGATGATCGCGCTCAACGTGGTGGCGCTGGCCGCGCTCTGCTTCCACGCGGTCACGTTCCTCAACCTCGCGCCCAAGGCCACGGTCGTCCGCCTGGACGGCTGGCGGGTGCCCGCCTGGATGATCCAGGGCGGCAACCACTCGGCCTGGCTGCTCGTCTCCGCGGTCATCGCCTTCTTCGTCCTGCGAGGCTTCACATGAGACGCACGCTGGAGCCGTACCTGTGGTTGCTGTTCAGCGGCGGGGGAGTGGTGGCGGCGCTCGTGCTGCCGGTGCTCGTGCTGCTGTTCGGGGTGCTCATGCCGCTCGGCGTGCTCGACTGGCCGACGGCCGAGCACCTGGGCGCGCTGGCCGGAAACGTCGTGGTGAGGCTCGCGCTGCTCGTGGTCGTCGTGCTGTGCGGTTTTCACGCCGCGCATCGGATCCGATTCACCAGCGAGGAGATGCTCGGGATCGCCAGGTTCGACCTCGTCATCGCCTTGCTCTGTTACGGGGCGGCGATTACGGCCGGGGTCGTGGCGTTCGTCGTGCTGTTTTAAATGTCGTAGTTTGATCACATTTCAACAACGTACTTTACGATCCCTTTACTCACCCTCTAGGTTCCGGCATTGCATACCCTATGGCCATGCGCC
>NZ_JABCPZ010000320.1 GCF_013283785.1 Nonomuraea antri | reverse complement strand
GTGGCCTGGGGCGCCGCGCCCGACGGGGCGGCCGCCTGGGGGCCCAGCTCGACGTGCGGGACCACGGAGCTCTGGGTGTTTCCCGGCAGTTGGAGCGTTCCTTCGGTGCCGGCCTTGGCAGCCAGGGCCGCCGCCTCGTCGGCCTTCTTCTGGGCGGCCTCCCGGTCCAGCCGTTCCTTGATCTTCTCCGGGTAGCCGTAGCCCACGACCTTGCTCGTGTCGCGTTCCTTGCGCTTGGCCACGCCGCCGTCGATGTTGCCCTCGATGGTGAAGATCTTGCCGTCTTCGACCTTGGTGACGATGCCGACGTGGTCGATCCTGTCGGTGTCGTTCGAGCCGCTCCAGTCGTAGAAGACGAGGGCTCCTGGCTTGGGCGTCTTCCCCCAGGCGTCCTGCTCCTGGAACCATTCGGCGTGGGCCACCGTCCAGGCGAACTGCCCGATCCATTCCTGGTAGCCCAGCTTGTCCGCCGCCCACGACAGGTACATGTCACACCAGGGCGCCGAGGTGTAGTCCGCGTCGAACTCGACGTTCTTGCCGTACCAGTCGCCGAACTTGGTGTACTTGCCGGCCTTCTCGGCGTAGCCGAGCTGGCTCTCCAGCAGGTCGATGTACTTCTGCATCTCGGGCGTCATGGAAGTGCGGGGAGACCCTTCCGGACATGACCGGGTTTGACCGCCTGACCAGGGGTATGGGGAACCTGGGACAAGTGTCACAAATCCGGAGACGTGTACTCTTCAGTGATCAGCGAGGTTACCTGCACCTATTTGCAGGTCAAGCACACGCCAAGAGAGCGTCAAGCCCCGCCATACGGCATCTTCGCAGGTCAGCCTGCCTGCCGGAAATATCCGAAACCAGGTGATTTAAGGTAAAAAGATCTACCTGCGAGCATCGTGCTCGTCGTGCGCGCGCCGCAACAGGGCCATGAGCTTGTCCTCCTCGCGGATCCGCGCCCGGTGCTTCTCCGGCAGCGCGCGGATCTGGGCCTCCTCGGCGAGCAGCTTCTGGAAGATCTCCTCGCGCCACCTCGGGTCACGTTCGATGTCCAGGTACTCCTGCGCGTGACGGCGGGCGGCCGAGACCGTGTTCTGCACCCGTCCGCGCTCGCTGGCCAGCGACGCGATCACGGTCACCGCCAGGACGCCGATGATCACCGTCAGCGACAGCCCGGTGCTGATCTCGGTGACGGGCACCGGCTCGCCGTCGTTGATGAACGGCACGTTGTTCTCGTGCAACGCGTGCAGGATGAGCTTGATCCCGATCAGCCCCAGGATGACGGCCAGCCCGTACGACAGGTAGATGAGGCGGTCCAGCAGCCCGTCGATGAGGAAGTAGAGCTGCCGCAGCCCGAGCAGCGAGAACGCGGTAGCGGTGAACACCAGGTACACGTTCTGGGTGAGCCCGAAGATGGCCGGGATGGAGTCCAGCGCGAACAGGATGTCGGTGCCCGCGATGACGATCATCACCAGCAGCATCGGGGTCATCACGCGCTTGCCGTCCTCGTAGGTGAACAGCTTGTCCCCGTCGTAGCTGTCGGACGTGCGCGAGAACCGCCGCGCCAGCCGCAACATCACGTTGTCGGCGTGACTCTCCTCGCTCTCCGCCTTGAGCAGGTTCCCGGCGGTGAGCAGCAGGATGAGGCCGAACAGGTAGAACGCCGACGCGAACGAGTTGATCAACGCGGCCCCGAGCAGGATGAACCCGCTCCTGGCGATCAACGCGAACACGATCCCGAACAGCAGCGCCTTCTGCTGATCGGCCCTGGGCACCTTGAAGCTCGACATGATGACGAGGAACACGAAGAGGTTGTCGACCGACAACGCCTTCTCCGTCACGTACCCGGCGAAGTACTCGGCCCCGGGATCGGCGCCGCCGAAGATCCACACCCCGACGCCGAACAGCACGGCGATGCCCACGTACAGGGCCGACCAGACCGCCGCCTCCTTCAGCGTGGGCACGTGCGCCTTGCGTACGTGGAAGACGAAGTCGAACAGCAGCAGCCCGACGATCCCGAGGATGGTCAGCCACCACACGGCCGCGGATACGTCCACTCTGGCTCCATGTCTGCACCTCGACGCGGGCCGTCGTGGGGGATGGCGACCCGTGAGACTGACGAGGCGCACGCAACCCGGAACTCGTTAACTGGTACCCGCCGGGGGCCCGGCCGAACGCATCCGGGTGTTCAGTACCCGGCGCCGGTCAGCAGGCCGCCGTCGGCGGTGAACTCGCTGCCGGTGCAGTAGCTGGACCGGTCGGAGGCCAGGAACGCCACCAGGTGCGACACCTCCACCGGTTTGGCGAACCGCTTGATCACCATCGACTTCATGAACGCCTCCACGTCCACCTCCCGCATCAGGTCCGGGTTCAGCGCCATGGCGGTGTTGATCGCGCCGGGATGCACCGAGTTGACGCGGATCTTGAACCTGGCCAGCTCGCGGGCCGCAGCCTTGGTCACCCCTCTGATCGCGAACTTGGAGGCGGAGTAGGCCGACAGGCCCTCGGCGCCGATGAAGCCCTCGATCGAGGAGATGTTCACGATCGAGCCCCGGCCCGCCGCCCGCATCGGCTCGATCGCCGACTTGACGCCGAGCCAGGTGCCCTTGAGGTTGACGTCGAGCACCCGGTCGAAGTCCTCCGGCGTCATGTCGGCGATGCGGCCGTATTTCAGGATCCCGGCGTTGTTGACCAGCACGTCCAGCCGGCCGTGCGCCTCGACCGCCGTCCCCACCGCCTGCCGCCACTGCTCCGGGCTCGTCACGTCGTGCCGGACGTAGCGCGCGCCGGTCTCCTCGGCCAGCGCCTTGCCCTCCTCGTCCAGCACGTCGCCGAAGACCACGCGCGCGCCCTCCTCCAGGAACAGCCGGACGTGCGCCGCGCCCATGCCCCGCGCCCCGCCGGTGATCAGCGCGACCTTGCCGTCAAGCAGACCCATGGCGTCCTCCCGCCGCTACGGCCACCGCGGCGGCCTCCATGGTGCGGTAGACGGGGATTCCCGCCGCCGCCGCGATCCGCCTGACCTCGTCCTCGACCCCGTCGGGCGCGCAGTCGCCGTTCCTGGTCACCAGCGTGATCCTGAGGTCCGGCCGGGTGCGCTGCGCGTCGGCGAGGTGGCGGGCGTAGTCGTGCAGCGGGTCCGCGCTGTCGCCGTAGGTGAAGAAGCTCTGCACGTTCACGTGCGCCACCACGTCCCGGTACGCCCCCCTGGCCACGATCGCGTCGATCACCCGGGGCACCAGGTCAGGACGTCCGCGCGGCCCGACAGGCACCTCCAGCGGATTGCCGTCGGCCGCCACGCCCAGCCCGCCCAGCGCGACTCCGCCGGGCAGCGGATCGAGCCGCACCCCGGCCCGGTCGAACGCGTCGGCGGCCAGCACGCTCGCCCCGCCGCTCGGCCCGATCACCAGCACCCGATCGCCCGCGACCCGGCGGCGGCCGTGCGCCTGGAAATAGGCCAGCACGCCGATCAGGTCGTCCTGCCCGGAGACCAGCGTCGCGCCGGACTGCTCGGCCACCGCCGCCCAGATCCGGCCGTCGCTCACCAGGCCGCCGGTGTGCGAGGCGGCCGCCTGCCTGCCCTGGCCGCTGCGGCCGCCGACCAGCAGCACCACGGGCAGCGGGCAGCCGGACAGCGCCTCGTACAGCGCCCGGCCGCCGCGCGGGTCCTCCAGGTACAGGCCCACCGCGCGGGTCTCGTCGTCGCGCGCCAGCCAGCCGAGCAGCTCGGCGGGGGTGACGTCGGCCGCGTTGCCGACCGTGACGACCCGGCTGAAGGCCAGCCCGCGCCGCTCGCCGACCTTGATGACCTCGCCGGCCAGGCCGCCGCTCTGCGAGATCAACGCGATCGAGCCGGGCGGCCCGAGCCCGCCGCCGACGAACGTCTGACGTCCGCGCGGGCTGTAGACGCCCATGCAGTTGGGGCCGAGCAGCCGCGTCCCGGACTCACGCGCGGCCGCGACCAGCTCCCGCTCCAGCCCGTCGCGGCCCGCCTCGCCGAACCCGCCGCTCATCACCTGCACGAACGGCACGCCCGCGGCCTGACGCACCACCTCGGGACACCGCTCGGCGGGGACGGCGACCAGCGCGTAGTCCACCTCGGCGGCGGCCAGCGACGGGACGGCGGGCACCCCGGCCACCCGATCGGCCGTCGGATGCACGGCCACCAGCGGGACACCGGTCTCCCGGTAGAAGTCGAGAAACATGGTGCCGAAGTTCGGCTTGCCGGTGGACGCGCCCACGACCGCCACCGCCCTGGGCTCGAAGAGCGGCAGGAAGTCCGTGCCGGGCACGCGGGAGGGCTCGACGACCGCAGGGGGAGCCGGTAGGTAACGGGCGTCCACCGCCACGACGCCCGTCTCGGTGGCGATGACCGGGTTCAGCTCGAACTCGCCCAGCTCCAGCCGCTCCCACAACCCGCCGGGCCCGCCCACCGCCATGATCAGCTTGACCAGCGCGGCCACGTCCACCGAGCGGCCCCGATGCCCGTGCAGCAACGCCGCCCCGCGCAGCGAATCGAGCATGGCGCGCACGTCCGGCTCGGACACCGGGCACAGCCGCAGCGCCGTGTCGCGCAGCGCCTCCGTCCACACCCCGCCCAGCCCGGTCAGCAGCACCGGACCGAACCCGGGATCGCGCACCAGGCCGACGATCAGCTCGACCCCGGCCGCCGCCTGCTCCTCCACCAGGAACCCGGCCGGCTCGACACCCTGCTCACGCAGCCCGGCCGCCATCTCGGCCGCCGCCGCAGCGACCTGATCGGCGGCCAGCCCGAGCCGCACCGCCCCGGCCTCCGACTTGTGCACCAGCCCCGGCCCGTACGCCTTGAGCACCAGCGGCCCGCGCAGCGACGCGACCGCGGCGAAGTCCGTGCCGGGCACCGCCACCCCGCGCGGCACCGGCACGCCGGCCTCGCGCAGCAGCGCCTTGACCTCGTGTTCGGCGACCGCGGGCGCGGCCGGCACGCCTGCTCCACCCACGCGCGGAGCCGCGGTCACGCCTGCCCCAGCAGGCCGCGGAGCTCGCGGCGCAGCAGCTTGCCCGGACCGCCCGAGGCGTCCTGCGAGTGCGGCAGCTCGCCGGTGACCACGAGGTGGTCGGGACGCTGATGCGGCGGCAGCAGCTCGGCCAGGGCCAGCGACAGCTTGGCGGCCTCCAGCGTGTGACCTGCCCGCGGCACCACGGCGAGCAGCACCTCCTGCTCGGCGGCGCCCTCGGGCACCCCCACCGCGCCGGCCTCGGCCACGCCGTCCAGCCCGGCGGCGGCCTCCTCGATCACCGACGGCTGGGTCCAGACACCGCCCTTGGCGATCGCGTCCTCGCGCCTGCCGAGCACCCGCAGCACGCCGTCGGCGGAGACGGTGCCCAGGTCGCCGCCCACGTACCAGTCGCCGCGCAGCACCTCGGCGGTCTTGCCCGGCTGACCGTCGTACTCGGTCATCCGGTGCGGGCCGGCCAGGTTGATCTCGCCCACCTCGTCGATCACCCGGTTGCCCGCCGGGTCGGTGATCCGCACCGCGTTCCCGGTACGGGCCCGGCCGGAGGCGCCGAGCGGGGTCGAGCCGTCGTCCACCCGTCCCATGCAGGTGTACGGGGCCTCGGTCTGGCCGTAGTAGGAGTAGACGCCGGCCTCGGGCAGCCTGGCCTTGATGCGGTCGAGCATGGGCGCGGTCAGCGGCTCGCCGCCCAGCATGATCACCCGGATGGACGACAGGTCCACGTCCTCGTGCTCGGACGATCCGAGCAGCGCCGCGTAGAACGACGGGATCTGCGACACGTGCGTGACGCGCTCGCGCGGCACCACCTTCAGGAAGTTGGCCGGGCCCCAGTTCTGCTCCAGCACCAGCCGCATCCCGGCGTACAGCGCCGGGCCGACGATCGCCGGGAAGCCGATTCCCCAGATGATCGCCCCGGTGCCGAAGACGGAGTCGGGGCCGCGTGGCACGTCCAGCCAGATCTGCGCGGTGGCCAGCGAGGACGCGTGCGTGTGCACGACCGCCTTGGGCAGGCCGGTCGTGCCCGAGGTGTAGTACAGCGCCAGCGGGTCGTCGCCGAAGCCGCCCAGCGGCGGCTCGTCCTCGGACGCGGTGGCGGCGAGCGCGTCCAGGTCGAGCGCGTCGTCGTCGGGGCCGCCGACCTTGATCCAGGTGGTGACCTCGGGCAGCGCAGGCCTGATCTCGGCCACCTGGCGTTCCACGGTGGAGTCGTACACGAACGCGGTGCAGCCCGACGCGGCCACCACGTCGCGCAGCGTCTCGACCGGCCAGTACGGGTTCAGCGCCGCCGTCAGCGCCCCGAGCTTGGCCTGGGCCAGGTACACCTCGGCCACGTGCAACGTCTCGTTGAGCAGCGCGGCCACCCGGCGTCCAGGCGCGATGCCGGCCTGGAGCAGCGCGTGCGCCCGGCGGTTGACCGTGCGGTTCAGCTCGTCGTAGGTGAAGCTCCGCTCGCCGCAGTACGTCAGCGCCACCCGGTCAGGCGTGCGCAGCGCGCCGGCGGTCAGGATCGCGTGGCCGTAGTTGCCGTAGGGTGATCGCGCCATGGGGGGCCTCCAGGTCAGAGGGGCTGAGAGAGCGCTCGGGGGGCTCGCGGAGCGCTCAGAGTGGCGAATAGAGCACGAAGACGTTGCCCGAGGGATCGCGCAGCACGGCCCGCGTCTCGTGCGGCCCGGCCTCGGGCGCGCGCACCACCTCGGCGCCGCGCGCGGTCAGGTCGGCGACGGCCCGTGTCACGTCGTCCACCTTGTACGACGGCGCCGCCGACGCCGTCACCTGCTCACCGGGGCCGGCCAGCGCCACCGTGACGCCGCCGCCGTCGAGTGCGGCGAACCTGTCGCCGTCGCGGAACTTGACCGGCAGCCCGTAGAAGGCGATCGCCTCGTCCAGGTCGGCGACGGGGATCAGCACATTGCCGAGCTTCACGCGGGCCTCCGATGGTTCACGCGGGCCTCCGATGCTTCACGCGGGTCTCCAATGCGGTAGGTCGTCCAGGAACGTCACGCGCACCGGCATGCCGATGCGCACCTCCTCCGGCGCGCACCCGACGACGTGGCCGAACGCGCGAGCGCCTTCCCGCAGGTCCACCCAGGCCATCACGTACGGCTCGCGCCCCCGGTACGCCGGGACGAACGAGCGGTGCACCACCGTGAACGTGTGCACGGTGCCTTCGCCGGAGACCGCCTCGAACACCAGCCCGTCACCGCCGCACCAGGGGCAGCGCGCCTCGGGCAGGTGCACCCTGCGGTCACAGGACGTGCAGCGCTGGATGACCAGCTCGCCGCGCGCGCAGGCGGCCCAGTACGGGGAGGTGTCAGCGCTCATTTGCTGCCAAGCTAGCGCACGCTTGGTTAGCCGACAAGGGCCGGTCGGCCGGGGAGCCGGGCCGCCGCCTCAGTACGCCGGCGTCCGGCCGGGCTCCTGGGTGGGTTCCTCGCTGGGGGTGGTGATCATCGGCGTCCGGGTGCTCTGCGCAGTCTGCGTCGCCTGGGTGCTCTGCGTGCTCTGGGTGGGCGTGGCGGCCGGGGTCCTGCCGGACGTCGGGGACGTCGCTGTCGGCGTCGGCGTCGCCGACGGGCAGGCGGGGCCCGGCACCGGCACCTCGCTGACCTGCGGCCCGTTGCCCGCGGCCGGCACGGTCATCACCAGGATCCCGAAGTACGCCTGCTCGCCGCAGCCCACCCGGCCCTGGGTCAGGCTGAGCGAGCGGGTGTAGGCGGTGCCGCCGCGCAGGGTCCTGTTCTCCTCGCGCAGCGTCCGCACCGGCCCGTCGCCGTCCCGCCGCGTGTACGTCACCCGCAGCCGCACCGGGCCAGGCCCGTCCGCCGAGACCCTGACCAGGCCCGAGTAACCGCTCCACTGCACGATGGAGGCGGCGAGCACGGCCGGCGGCGCGACGGCGTTCCCGCTCTGCCGGTCGGTCGGCGCGGGCGGCGCCGCCGAGGTCGCCGGGGCGGTGGGGGCTGCGGACGTCGCGCGCGCGGTGGGCCGGGGCGCGGCGCTGGTGCGCGGCGGAGTGGGGGTGTGCGCGTCGGCCGGCGTGGGGTCGAGCGCCGTCGTGGTCTCGGGCCCCGGCATCAGCACCGTGCCCGGCCCTGGCGGCAGGTTCCCGCCGGACGCGACCAGCGCGATCATCACGGCCACCACCACCGCCCCGGCGATCCACAGATGCGGCGGCAGCCCGGGGACCCGCAGCAGCGCCTTGGCCCGCTCGGCGGCCGGCGTCTGCGCCGCGTGGTCGGTCCTGGCCAGCGGGAAGCGCAGCGCCAGCAGCGTGGCCAGCTCGCCCAGGTGCCGCCGGCCGCGCTTCTCCCAGTCCGGCCCGTACGCCGCCGCCGCGTCCTCCTCCAGCTCGGCGGCGAACTGCGCGGCCGAGGCGTACCTGGCCGCCGGGTCCTTGGCCATGCCGCGTCTGAGCAGGTCGCGCAGCGAGTCCGGGACCACCTCCAGCGGCACCGGCTCCACCAGGTGCTTGTCACGCAGGGCGGGCACGTCCTGGTGCGCGGGCGCGTCCGGCTCCTCCTTGGGCGCGCGGTACGGCGGACGTCCCCTGACCGACTCGAACAACACGCACGCCGCCGCGTACAGGTCCGCGGCCGGGCCCGCCCGGTCCTGCGTCCACAACTCGGGCGACATGTACGGCGGACTGCCCGCGGGCACCCCGGGCTCCTCGGCGTGCACCACGATGCCGAAGTCGGCCAGTTTGGTCGTGCCATCGGCCTGGACCAGCACGTTCTCCGGCTTGACGTCGCGGTGCGGCACGCCCTCGCCGTGCCCGGCGGCCAGCGCCAGCAGCGTGCTCTTGAGCACGGCCAGTGCGGCCTCGGGGCTGGTCCTGCCGTGTTCGGCCAGGATCGTGCGCAGCGACACGCCGTCCACGAGTTCCATCACGACGGCGGCCCGGGTCGCGGTCTCGACGTACTCGTGCACCTTCACCACGTTCGGGTCGTCGAGGTCCACCAGCGCGTGGGTGTCGGCGCGGAAGTGGTCCATGAACTCGGTGTCCCTGCGCAGGGTGGCGTTCAGGTACTTGATCGCCACGTAGGCGCCGGTGGATTGGTAGGTGGCCAGGAACACGCGGCCGGTGCGGCCCGCGCCGAGCTGACGTACTTCGCGGTAACCCGGGACCAAGTCCAACCCCCATGAGGCAGCCGTCGTGGATTCGACGGTCTCACCCGGGGTTCGGGTTGTCACGAATCCAGAAATTTCGCGGTTCGTAAGGGTGAAGTGACGGCGGGTCGCCGGCGGGCGCGGGTGATACCCTGGATCTTCCCAAGCAAGCGCTCGGCTAAGACGGGAGGCCGCCGGTGGACCGCGTGGCCGTGCTGGTCATGGAGATGCAGCGAGGCGTCGTCGGCGATCTCACGAAATTTCCCGAACTGGTGGAGGCGTGCGCCCGGCACGACGTCATCCCGAACACCGCCCGCCTCCTCCACGCGGCGCGGGCGGCCGGGCTCCCGGTCGTCCACTGCACCGCCGCGTTCCGCCGGGACCGGGCCGGCTCGCACACCGCCAACTGCCCGTTCATCGTCAGCCTGCTCCGCGACCCCGCCCACATGCTGGACGGCGGCCCGGCCGTCGAGGTGCTGCCCGAGCTGTGGGACGACGGCGACCTGGAGAGCCGGCGGCACCACGGCTTCTCCCCGTTCACCGGCACGTCCCTGGACATGACGCTGCGATCGCTCGGCGTCTCCGCGGTGGTGGCGGCCGGGGTGTCGCTGAACCTCGGCATCCCCGGCCTGGCCCTGGAGGCGGTCAACCTGGGCTACCGGGTCACGGTGGTGACGGACGCCGTGGCGGGGATTCCCGAGGACTACGCGCGGGGCGTGCTGAAACACACCCTCAGCCTGCTGGCCACCCGCACCGCCACCCACGACCTGGTGGCGGGATGGGCATGATGGACGGACTGCGGCTGGACGGCCGGGTGGCGGTGGTGACCGGGGGCGCCGGCGCCATCGGCACGGCCATCGCCGCCGACCTCGCCGCGCTCGGCGCCCGCGTCGTCCTCGCCGACGTTGACCTGACCGCCGCCCGCCAGGCGGCCGCCCACCTCGGCCCGCCGCGACCGGCCACCCCTGCCC